>JBCAXC010000030.1:0-12040 GCA_038534255.1 Pseudomonadota bacterium | reverse complement strand
TGCGTCAGGGCGAAGTCGTCGAGCAGGGCAACGGTCAGGACATTTTCGAGCGCCCGCAACATCCCTACACCCAAGCCCTCCTCGCCGCCGCCCTCCACCACAAAACGGCCAACGCCGATGTCATCGCAAGCTGACTGAGCAATCGTCGCTAACCTAAGCACCCGCAACAGCATCAGCCATCGCGTCAAATGCCGCGACGTGCAAATGGTCGAGCGCTTCATCGACCGGCTCCGGTTGTGCCGCTGTCCGCGCGATCACGAGCTCGCGCTCACGATCGACGAACAGCCACTGCCCATGAATGCCAATCGCGCATATGGCGCAGGGCGTTGCGCCGGTTTGATACCACTTGCTGCGATAATTTCCCTCCGGAAACAGCGTTGCCATATCCCCCGCAAGCCAAGCGGACCGGTCATGCTGCGCAAACAGATCCGCAATCCATTCTTGCGGCACAACCTGCCTCAACCCAACCCGCCCCTCGCACCGCACAAGCTCGCCCAGTCGCGCAAGATCGCGAACGGTCGCGGAAACACCGCCTGCCGTTCGCGGGGCCCCGAACGCATCGACCGTCACTGACGCGCTGTCTTGCGCTCCACATGGTTGCCAAAGGCGCTCCGAAAGGAGATCGGCATATCGACGCCCGGTGACCCGCTCGATAACCCAACCCAGCAGATCGCTGTTCGGGGAGAGATAATGAACCTCGGCCCCGTGCGGCGCCTTACCCCGCGGCATAGAAGTCAGAAAGGTGTTCATGCCACCCTCTGGTCCGGCAATCATCGGGTTCCACCCGGTTGCCGCCCGATACCGCGCGTAGTCCCCATCGACATTCAGATAGGACTCGTCGAATGGCGACGACACCGTCATGTCGAGCACGTGCCGCACCGTCGCATCTTCATATGCCGAGCCCGCAACTTCGGGGAGGTACGTCGCGATCGTCGCATCGCAATCGAGCAAACCATCACCAACAAGCTGGCCGGCCAGCAGAGCCGTGATCGACTTGGAAACGGAAAAAAGCAGATGCTCGGCGTCGCGAGAGCCCAGCACGCGATACCACTCGTGCACCAGCGCGCCGCGATGGAGCACCACGACGCCACTCGTCCACGTCTGCGCCATCACCGCATCAAACGTCTCTTCCGGCGCAGTAGCAGACCCCACAAGACATGAGCCAACATCGCGAGGGGCCTCAACAAACGGAAGCGCATCTCCCGCACGCACGAGCGCCGTCGGCACAATCTCCCGGACGTTCTGAAACGCCCACGCCGCCTGTTCTGGAAGGCGCCAGTTGGCCAGTGTTACGCCCGCCCGCTGTTCAGGCGTAAATGCGGATTTAAATCTATCATCTTCACCCGTCATGCAGCCGGCACCTCACCCTCGTCACGTTCCGTCCGCGCGCCGAACGCGACGCACACCAGCGCAACGGCCAGCAACACGCCCGCAATCCACGCGGAAACAGGCAGACGTTCATCGAAGATCAAGACACCCCAGAAAATGCCGGCAACCAACGAGACCAGGTTGCCGAACGACACAAGCACTGCACCCGACGTACGCACCAGATGAAAGAACAAAAATGCCTCCACCAGACTGACGGCCACGAACGCGAGAATCGCCCAGTGCCCATCGGTCCAGCTGCCGCCGAAAGAAATCCAGGCGCCCGAAAGCAGATACGGCGGCAGCAGAACAAGACCGGAGATAAATGCCTCACCCGCCACGACCTGCAGCGACGACAGCTCGGCAGGCCAACGCGCACTGACGTAGATCGCGTCGAGCCCGTAGGCAAGCGGCACCACAAACGCGATCGGCACCCAAAGCCACGACCCTGCGTCGGGCAATGCCAGATCGCCAAGCAGCACGATGACTGCCGCCACCAGTCCGAGCACGACCGCGATGATCCGCACCCGCGTCGCCCGCTCCATCCCGAGCCCGGCGGCAAACACGATCGCAACCACCGGCGTCAGTGACGCGATCAGCGCAAGCAGGCCCGCGGGCAGGTAGCTCGCTGCATAGACGACCGCGACAAGCGGGATCGTGTAGCCGAGCGTGCCTGCCACAAGGAAGAACCAGATGTGACGCCACGTCGGCACGTACGCTTGCCGCCGCGCAATCAGGACTACGCCATAGATCGGCGCGAGCATGAGGAGGGAAATCGTGAGGATGCCAAACTCGTTCATCCCGTCGAGCGCCGCGATCTTCAACAGCACAAGCTGCAAGCCCCACGAGACGCCCATGACCAAAAGGTAGGCGAGTGATAGCCAGTGCCGCTGTTGCGGCGACACCCTGCGTTTGACCGTCGGCACGCTCGGCATTGCGGGCGCAGGCTTGCACGAACCGGTCACGTCGCAGCAAGCGCCGTGATCTCGCGGCGGAACGGCAGCGCGTCGCCACGATCCTCGCCATCAAGTTCCTCGGCATAGCGCCGTCCGGCGTATGTCGCCCATGCGATTGGCGCCGGCGCCTCGGCATCTCCAATCACCCGCACAGACTGGATACCGGCATCTGCCCATGCGTCCCGCTGGGCAACAGCATCACGGTAGAGAGTATCATTCCCATCCCGCGACGTGACCAGCACGAGCGCATCTGCAGCCACCGGTTCCGCCTGCCCCGTATACGTGCACGCCAGCGAGACATGATCCGGCCCGACCGCATCGACCGCACGCGTCACGCGAATGTCCACACCGAGCTCCAGCAGCCGTGTCTGAATAAATCTCTGCTCCAGCGTAAAGCCCGTCCATTCCGAGACACACGTCGCTGGCGTGGCGAGCGTCACCGTGCACCCGCGCGAGACAAGCAGTTCGGCCAAAACGCCACCCATGTAGAAGTGGTCGTCATCGTAGAGCACAACATGACCGTCACGCGGACCACCACCATCCATGAGATCATCCGGCGTGAACGTCGGCATGGCGGGATCGCGTGTCACATCACGAAGATGATGTCGCGCAACGACGTCACACCGCCACGTCGCTCCGGTCGCTATCACCACATGCTCAAACCCGAATGCGAGCACGTCGTTCGCCGTCAGCTTGCTGTCAAAATAAACCTCCACATTCGGCATCGTCGCGATCTGACCAACGCGATAGTCGCGCACCCGCGCCCATGCCGAAAGCCCTGGCAGGGCACTTTCCCGCGTGACACGTCCACCGGCCTCGGTGCCGGCTTCAGCCAGCGCCACATCATAGCCGCGCACACCGAGCGCCCGCGCCGCCTCAAGACCGGCAGGCCCCGCACCGATCACCAACACCTTCGCGTCGCTGCCCTTCGCGGCGACACGCTCCGGATGCCAGCCCTTGCGCCACTCCTCCATGAACGCTGGATTTTGCGTGCACCGCGAGAGGGACATCGTCGTATCGCCGGTGACGCAGATATTGCACCCGATACATTCGCGAATGTCCTCCAAACGACCCTCATCGATCTTGCGCGGCAGAAACGGATCCGCGATCGAGGGCCGCGCAGCGCCGATGAAATCCAGCACGCCACTACGCACCTGTCGCGCCATCGTATCAGGCGACGTGAACCGCCCGACGCCAACAACCGGCTTTGACGTCAACGACTTGATCCCGGTGATGAGCGCTTCTTGCGCACTCTCCTCCTTGAAGCGAGACGTGGCCGAACAGTCTTCCCACGTCCCGTGCGCCAGATCCCAGAGGTCCGGCAGCTCGCCATGCATCTCGATCAGATCGCGCACCTCGGCGTTCGAGAAACCGAGGTCGCCCACCATCTCGTCAAGCGCCAGCCGCACTGTAATCCCGCAGGTGTCTCCCACCTCATCCTTCGCGTCGCTCACCAGCTCACGCAGAAACCGGCTCCGGTTTTCAAGACTGCCGCCGTACGCGTCGGTTCGCTGGTTCGTGTGCCGGGAGAGAAAGTGCTGGATGATGCCAAAGCCATGCGCGCCGTAGAGGCAAATCAGATCATAGCCCGCCGCCTTCGAGCGCCTGAATGCGTTGCGATACCATCGCCGCAGGTCGCGAATGTCCGCAAGGTCCATCGCACGCGCCTGAACCGGATCGCTCGTGAATGTCAGGATCGGCCCTCCCGAGACACCGCGCGGCACCTCGCGGGTATAGAGGTTCGGCCCGTTGATGCCGGAATACGTCAGCTCGATCCCGGCCAGCGCGTCGTGCGAGTGGATCGCATCCGACATCCGCGCAAGCATCGGGATGTCTTTATCCTCCCAAAGCCGCAGCTCGATGAACGGCGTGATCTCGGACGTGTGATGCATTTCCACCTGCTCGGTGAACACCACACCCCAGCCTCCCTCCGCCTTGGTCCGCCGCATCTCCGCCGCAGCCGACGGGTCGCGATAGCCGCCACCATTGCAGTGCGGCACCTGATAGAAGCGGTTCTTCGCCGTCACAGGCCCGATCGCCAGCGGCTCAAACAGGATGTCATAGCGCGGGTCACGTTCGCTGGCCCGGGGCGCTACTCCGCCATCAGCCTTCGTAGAATCGCCCGGACGGTCCAGCATGATCAGGCTCCCTTCGCGCGATCCAGAAACCCGTTCAGCACGTTCACCGTGTTGATCCCGACTTCCTCGACCGCATAGCCCCCTTCCATCACGAACAACGTCGGCAAGCCCGCGTCAGCCAGCCATCCGCCATAGGTCGTGAAATCATCAGATGTGAGTTTGAAAAAGCTGATCGGGTCTTTCTCGAACGTGTCGACGCCAAGCGAGATCACGAGCGCATCCGGCTTGTAGGCGACCACTTTCTCAAGCGCATCCCGCAGCCCCTGGCCCCAGACAGAAAACGACGTCCCGGGAGGAAATGGATAATTGATGGTGTATCCGGCGCCGTCACCCTCGCCCGTCTCGTCGGCATATCCGAGGAAATGGGGAAACGCGTCCTCAGGCTGGCCGTGCAGGGAGATAAACTGGACGTCGTCGCGACTGTAGAAAATGTCCTGCGTGCCGTTGCCGTGATGGAAATCGACATCGAGGATTGTGACGCGTGCCGCACCGGCGTCTAGAAACCCTTGCGCTGCGATCGCCGCGTTGTTCAGGAAGCAATATCCGCCATACATGTCGATCGCCGCATGGTGTCCGGGCGGCCGACACAGCGCGAACGCAGCGCGATCACCACCGCTCACCAGAGCGCGCGCCGTATCTGCAATGGCCGCTGAAGCAGTCGCCGCCTCCCACGTCCCCTCGGTAATCGCAGTCTCAATCGCAAGCGCATGATACCCAACCTTGCCCTCGATGAAGGTCGGTTTGCGCTGTTGCATCCGCCGCGCCGGGAAAATCGTCGGGAGCACTTCTCCTTCAAAACCTTCCGCGATCCATTCACCCCACACCGTCTCGAGAAACGACACGTAGTCCGCGTCGTGCACCTTCTCAGCAAGTGCCCGGTCAAACGCGTCAGGCGCAACAAAATCCGTCAAACCAACAGCCTCAAGCCGCGCAACGATGTGTTCCCATCGCTCCGGACACTCATAGGGCCGCACAAACACGCCACCAGAAAGTTCTCCCTTCGGAAAATGCTTCCGATGGTCGTCACTGCGCACGATCTTCATGTCAGCTCTCCTTGCCACGCTTCGACCGCAGCCAGATCGGGCGGCGTGAACCCGATGGCGTTGTCGAGCGCAGCCGCAATGCGGAACGCACTTGCCTCATCATAGGTCTTGCCGACCACCTGCACCCCCGTTGGCACGCCGCCACGCGAAAGACCGGATGGAACGGACAACACTGGTAGCCGGCTCAGCATATTGAACGGGTGAGTCATGACCCAACCATACTCCGGATCAACCGCCCGTCCGTTGATCTCGAACGGTGCATCCCAGGAATTATGCTCCGCCGCGACGGCGGGAATGGCATTCGTTGGACAAAGAAACCCGTCGTACGCTTCAAGCGTCGGCGCGAAACCGGCATAGACTTCGTGCGCCACCTCGAGCGAGCGCAGGTAATCGTCTCCGCTCGTCTTCGCGCACGCCGCGATCATCGCACGCGCGTAGTCTGTCAGTTGCGCATGGTCTTCCTGCGGGATGCGCGCCATGTGCTGACCCCACAAGAAATTGAGATAGTCCATCGCCGCTTTGTCACAACGATCATCCCACGGGACGGAGATTTCCTCGACGGCGCATCCCTGCTCGACCAGTGCATCAAGCGCCACCTGCATGTTCGCGCGCACATCATCATGCACTTCGAAGTGCCCGAGATCGTACGAATAGCCAACCCGCATGCCCGAAACGGAGGGAAATGCGTCCGGCAGCATGATACGATCCCGCAGGCTCACAATGTCCCGCGTGCTCGGCCCCGTCACCTGATTGAACATCAGCGCACAGTCGGCAACCGATCGCGTCATCGGCCCGGAGTGAGAATAAAAGTCGAGATTGAACACGGCTGTCTCGGGGATACGCCCGTAGGACGCTTTCAGCCCGACGATACCGCAGCAGGCAGCGGGGATACGGATTGATCCGCCGATATCCGTGCCGGTTCCAAGCGTCGTCATTCCCGCTGCCAGTGCAGCCCCGGTCCCACCGGACGAACCACCGGGCGTCAGAGATGGGTCGAATGGATTACGCGTCACCCCATTCAACCGCGATTGCGTCGTCCCGAGAATGCAGAACTCAGGCGTGGCGGTACGCGCGTGAATGACGACACCGGCCTCGATCAGCCGTTCAGCGATCACATCGGTCTCATCCGCGAGACGATCCACATAGAGCAACGACGCCGCCGTCCACGGCTGACCGGCCACCTTGATCTCATCCTTGATGACACAGGTCAGCCCATCGAGCGGACCACCGCGACCGTCCGTCTGACCGTATCGCGCTTCCGCCGCCTGGGCAGCAACACGCGCGTCCTCGTAGTACGTTGCTGTGAACGCATTGAGCGTCGGGTCGATGCGCTCAGCCACTGCAATCTGCGCGTCCAGCACTTCAACCGGCGAGAGCGTACGTGCGCGAAACTGCCTGAGCTGCGCTGTCGCACTCATGGTCGCCAATGTCAGATCGAGTGTCATGGAGAACGCGTCGCCGTGGCTTGCGGAGAAAAAAGAGGCGCCCGAATGACCGGACGCCTCTCATTAGTCGTGTGGACGTTGTCAGGCCCGACTACTGCAGCAGGCGCGTCCAGATCTTGTCGACCGCTTTGGTGTATTTCGCACCGCAGGTCTCACCAAACTTCACCGGCACCGTCGGCACAGAGACCTCAGGCGCAGTCGCAAGACTGCCCTTCATGAACTTGTCGCTGCCCTTGATCGCATTCGCATAGCTCGCGAAGTTTGAGATCAGCGCCATGTTCTCAGGTGCCATCACCCAGTTCATGAAGATCTTTGCGTTCTCGACGTTCTTGGCACCTTTCGGGATCACGAGGCTGTCAAACCAACCGACAACCCCTTCCTTCGGGAAGCAATATTCGATCTCGCCGTTCGCTTCGCGCTCTTTCATCGCGTCGCCGTTCCATGCGCCGGAGATCAACGTCGTACCGGCGGACAAACGCGGCATCATGCCTTCCGACGAGAACACCTTCACGGCAGGCTTCATGCCCTGGAGCAGCGACTGCACAGCCTTGAGGTCTTCGGTCTTCGTCGTACAGAAATCCTGGCCGAGATAGATGTGGGCGAGGTTCACGACTTCTTCGGGCGTCTTGAAGATACCGAGATTTCCCTTCGCTTTGTCGTTTGGCTCAAACAGGCTCTTTAGCGTCTCACACGTGCCGGCACCGGAACCCTTTTTGATAGCGAAGGATGTTGTACCCATCTGCCAGGGAGAGGAATACTTCTGTTCCGGATCCCAGCTCGGCTTCTTGAAGGCATCCGCAACGTTTTTGTAGTTCGACATCTTCGTGACATCGACTTCGACAAGCAGACCTTCCTTGACCATGATCGGAACGAAGTTCTGGCTCGGCACGGCAAGGTCATAGCCGGTCGCGCCCGACTTCAGCTTGGCAAGCAGCGTCTCGTTCGAATCGTACGTATCGAGCGTGACCTTGATGCCCGTGTCCTTCTCGAACTTCTTGATCACTTCCGGCCCAGTGTAGTCCGTCCAGTTGTAGAAAAAGAGCTCACCTTCAGCAGCGGCTGGCGTCACGCTCAGACCTGCCGCGACAGCGCCAGCGGCTGCCAGTTTCACCATGTGCTTCATCCGTTTCTCCTTACCGTTTCTCCCTGAAGTCGTTCCACATTCTGCACGTCTGACCGCCGCTGACCAGCATGTAGCGCGCTGAAATTTTGTGCATCGCGACCAACTTGCAGGCAGTCGCGCAAGGGCCGCGCAGCAACAGTCCGTTGTCAGTGCGCGGATTTTTCATCATCGCGTGTGAGCACCCAGTAGACCGTCAGGAACGCGAGCGAGAGCACCAGCATCGCGACCGAAATCACATTCACCTCGGGAGAAATCCCGACACGGATCATCCCGTAGATGTAAAGCGGAAGCGTCGTCGAACCGGCGCCGGCGACCATCAGAGAAATGATAAAATCATCAACCGAGATGATGAACGCCAGCATCGCACCGGCAATGATCCCCGGCATCAGGAGCGGCAGCGTCACATAACGGAACGCCTGCCAGCGGCTCGCATAAAGATCCATCGCCGCCTGTTCGAGCGTCTCATCCATCCCCTCGAGCCGCGCACGGATCGGCAGAAAAGCAAACGGGATACAGAACACCGTGTGCGCGATGATCAGTGACAGCAGCCCAAGCTGGAAACCGATCACGGCAAAGAAACTCAGCGTCGCCACCGCCGTTGCAATCTCCGGGACGACAAGTGGCAACGAGAGAAGACCGAGGGATGCCGTCTTGCCTCGGAAAAATCCTCCGCGTGCCATCGCGAGTGCGGCGAGAATCGCCATGGCCGTCGACAGGATCGTCGCGCACGTCGCCACGATCAGCGTATTGAGTGCGGCCGACTGAATATCGTCATTCGCGAATGCTCGGGCGTACCAGTCAAACGAAAATCCGGTCCACCGTTGCACCCGCGGGTTGGCGTTGAACGAATAGATCACCAGCACCACGATCGGCGCATAGAGGTATAGGAAGAAGAACCAGGTCCAGGCTTTCAGCCCGGGGAAGTAGCCCACGACAAACGGCTTCGCTTTTTTGCTCCCCCGTCGTGGCCTTGAGCCTGCGGGGGTCACATCGCTCTGCGGCATCGCTCCACCGGGCTGCCCCTCGAGATCACTCACCGGCCGCGCCGCATCTGTCATCACACTGCCTCCATCGCGCGGCGCTTCGCGGCGGCGCGCGCCTGCAAGAGCAGTGCAATCATGACAAGCGCCATCAGACACATTGCGATCGCCGCACCGAACGGCCAGTTCCGGGAAGACGCAAACTGCAGGTGGATCAGACTGCCCAGCATCAGCTTCGTGCCGCCACCCAGCAGATCAGGCGCCACGAACGCCCCGAGGCTCGGCACGAAGACAAGAATGCAGCCCGCGATAATTCCTGGCATCGACAGCGGCACGATCACCTCTTTCACCACCCGAAACCGGTTGGCGTAGAGATCATTCGCCGCCTCGATGAGACGGAAGTCCAGCTTCTCGAGGCTGGCATAGATCGGCAGCACCATCAGCGGGAGATACGTATAAATCAGCCCGATCGTGATCGCCCCGTTCGAGTACATCATGTTGAGCGTGCCGGAGAGCAGCCCGACCGCCTTCAACGGCTGTTCAATGACCCCATCCTCCGCGAGGATCAAAATCCATGCGTACGTCCGGATGAGAAGATTGGTCCAGAACGGCAATGTCACCAGAAACAGCAGAAGGTTCTGCGTCCGCGGCGTCTGGCGCGTGATGTAGTAGGCGACCGGCAGACCGAGGATCAGGCTCCCAACCGTCGCGACCAACGCGAGCGAGATCGATCGCCAGATGATCCCGAGATATATCCAGGTAAACTCAAGCGTATCGTCAAAATCCCGCTCGAACAGCAGCTGAACATAAGCCTCGACCGTAAAGCCCGGATCGACACCACCGTACGGGTCCGCCTCCATGAATGAGAATACGAGGAGGATAATCATCGGCACGACCATGAAGACCATGATCGTTGCCGCGGCAGGCAAAAGCAGCAGCCACGTTCGCCTCGATTTTGCGAGCCCTGCCGCCATCAGTCCACCAGCATCCGCGCCGAGCCGGGCGGGATCGTTACCATGACGTCATCGCCGACATTGAAAATCCCCGACAGGTCGACCGGGTTCTGCTCGCGCACCGCGATTTCAACCGCATCTCCGATCTGCACCCGATAAGATGTCGAAGTCCCAAGATAATCCGCATCGACGATTCGCCCGCCGATCGCATGATCTCCGCCAGCCTCGCCACGAGTGACCGACATTTTCTCCGGCCGCAGCGCCAACGTCACCCGATCCCCGACGCCATGCCCGTCGACGACCGCGGCGCCCAACGCCAGGTTCGATGACACACGGCACAGTGCGTCACCGCCATCCACGCGCTCGATCGCGCTTTCGAGAAAGTTCGAGTCCCCGATGAAATCCGCCACAAACCGGTTCAAAGGCCGCTCATAAATCTCGTGCGGTCCACCAATCTGCTGCACCAGCCCGTTCGACATAACCGCGATCCGGTCGCTCATCGTCAGCGCTTCCTCCTGATCGTGTGTTACGAACACGAAGGTGATGCCGGTCTCGCGCTGCAGCGTCTTGAGCTCAGAGCGCATAGCCTGCCGCAACTTCAGATCAAGCGCAGAAAGCGGCTCATCAAGCAGCAGCACTTTTGGACTGGGCGCCAACGCCCGCGCCAGCGCCACACGCTGCTGCTGACCGCCCGACATCTGCGAGGGCCGACGCCGTGCAAAGTCGCTCATCTTCACGAGCGAGAGTGAGCGTGCGACCGCGCTGTCAATCTCGTCTTTCGAGCGGCCAAGCATCTTCAGCCCGAAACCGACGTTCTCCGCGACCGTCATGTGCGGAAACAGCGAGTAGTGCTGAAAGACGGTGTTGACCGGCCGCTTGAACGGCGGAAGCTGCTCGATCTCGTCACCGTAGAGAAAAATCTCACCCGCCGTCGTCGCCTCAAACCCGGCAATCAGACGCAGCAGAGTCGTCTTTCCGCAGCCGGATGGCCCCAAGAGCGTGAAGAACTCATTGTCCGAGATGTGAAGCGTCGCACGCTCGATCGCCGTGACTGCGCCGGTGCCGGAACCATAGACCTTGCGGACCTCGCGAATATCGATCGCGATCGGTGCATCTGTCACAGTGCGCCGCCCTCCCCCATGTGATGCCAGCACTATAACCGACAGCTGGCGTCACGCAACGCACGTCCAACTACGACGAAAGACTGAGTTGTAGCACCCAAGCAACGTGCCCGGCATGCCGCACACGTCATGTGTGACGCAACGCTACAGGGAGAAAAATGGTCTACCCACGCCGAATCAGCCGTTAATCCACAACGGATTATAATCCTGAACGGTTCAACCGCATGCCCCTTGGAAGCCCCATAACCGCGTCGACACGCAGGCAAGGAGGCTCTCGCCGCGGCACGAACGCTCTGGCCAGCGCGCTGTGTTTGGGCCTCGCAACGCTCGTATCGACGAGCGCGAAAGCCCAACCGCTGCCCACACCGACGCTGAACGGCACCAACCCGACGCCGTCAGCAAATCTCGGCGGCACGACGACCGGATCAACGAACACCGGCGTACTGGCAGGCCTCGGCCTGAACCAGGCGGTCACGTTCACATTCACCGGCTCCGTCTCAGGCACAGGCAACTGGGGCAGCGGCATCGGCTTTCCCGATACCGCGACACTGCAGTTCCAGGGGCGCAGCACCAACCTGCCGAGCAACTTCGCGACCTACGAAGTCGCCTTTACTGCGCCGGTCTACGGCCTGCAATTCACCAAGGACCTGCTCGACTTCGGCGACGACACAATCGTCACCTTTTTCAAGGACGGCGTGCAGGTGAACGTCGCGCCAAGCGTGGTCGTGGCAACCGGGGCCAATGTGACGGCGTCCGTCTCGGGCGGTACCGTGATCGCCGAAGGTCCGGGCAACAATGACGGCCAGGAATTCTTCACGATCCATCTGCCGCTCGATCAACCCGTCGACCGCATAACATTCACACCCACGGGCAAGAACAGTGGCAGCACAGGCAATGTGACACTGGCCCTGCGAGA
>JBCAXC010000029.1:0-12372 GCA_038534255.1 Pseudomonadota bacterium | reverse complement strand
TTTGATAGACCGGTGAGGACGAATTGGCTAGTTCGGATTGAGTTTATGTCTTGTTTACGTTTTGCGTCTTGACGTGGACCGATCGCTAGCAAGCAATCGAAATTGTACGGCGTCCGGTTCTTTCGAATTTCCACCGTCGTATCGGAAAGCCGCGACATTGGTGAACCGATTTAGCGTCTCTATACCTGTCGCAAACAGAACAGCACCCCAATTTTCACCGACAGCCGCTTACTCTGCTTTGCGGGCAGCCCCTTAGGGGTATGGTCTTCGAAATTTGACGCGTAAGTCAAGCCACCCCATTAACCCTCTAATCTTCCCAACTACTCCCCCCACCAATTATCCACTAATCTCCCCCCCCACCTGCGGCTGACATGGCCGGTCGGATGTGTGTCCCGACGTGTGGCGGCGGGGCGAAGGCCTCTCGGGCGGTGCGTCTGACACAACGTGCGGTGCGAGAGGGGTGAAGGTGGCGTGTCCCGGCCCCACGCCTGGGGTCAGGTGTCGTTCTGCGGGGCATGCGGTGACGCGGTCTGTGCGGGTGGCAGTCAGGGGATAGATGGGTCAGCACCCGTCCGCCGCCCTAAGGCGGCCTGCTTCAGGGGCGCGCCATATAAGCCGAAAATCTCATCGGCGGGGCGGTCTGCGGAGCGCCATACAAAATCTATCAGCACGGTGCTACACGGAACGCCCCGCCTGCCTGTTGTTTGCAATCTTCTCCCTCCGGCGTTTCGCGCGCGGTGGCGCTTGCGTCTGCGCACACGTCGCCAGCAATCCCCCGCCAAACGCAAACAGGCGGAGCCGTTGCCAGCCCCGCCCGTCTGTTTACCCCGCTGTCCCGGCGCGCCGCATGCGCCGGGTTTAACCGCGTCAGGCGCCTGCCTGCGCTGCGCCTTAAGCCGCTTTCTTCAGCGCCTTCTTGGCTTTTTTCAGCTTGGCTTCCTGCTTCACGATCGTCTTGCGACGCGACTTGATTTCTTTTTTGAGTGACGCGACTTTTTTCTTGCTCATGTCAGTTCTCCAAATGGGCCGAGGCGTAGGGGGGCGGGGCGAACACACCGGATCACTCCCGTTCGCCGAGATAGTCACGGATAAATCTCCGGATTTCCCGCGCGGCCGTGCTGTCATCGTCCTCACAGGCTGCGATGAACCGTGCGCGTTCGTCGCCGTTGATGCGAACAATCAGCTGACTGTCCTTCTTCAGCTTCTTCTTGCGCGGTTTTTTCTCGGCCATGGTGGCCTCGCTATCGCCCTGTCAGGCAATGAAACGTATATACGTTGCATTACATTTTGGGAAGAGTTGAATTGTGAAAGTTCTGTGACACGGGTCCGGCCCCGAACCAAGCGACATCTCGGCGTCCCCACGATGCTTGTCACACCTAACGAGCCCGCCTACCTCTCACACCAGCACCAGTCACCGTACGATGGACCCAACCAACATGCCTGAAGCCCCGCACCTCACTGTTTATCTCTCCGGCGAAATCCATACCGACTGGCGCGATCAGATCGAGCAGGGAGCCGCCAGCGCCGGCCTCGATGTGACCTTCACGGCTCCCGTGACGATCCATGAGAACTCCGATGATTGCGGTGTCGCGATCCTCGGAGCGGAAGACCAGAAATTCTGGCACGATCACAAGGGCGCGAAGCTGAACGCGATCCGAACGCGCACTTTGATCGAGGCCGCCGACATCGTCGTCGTGCGCTTCGGAGAAAAATACAAACAGTGGAACGCGGCCTTTGATGCTGGCTATGCGGCGGCGCTCGCGACGCCGTTGATCGTGATGCACGGTCCGGATCATCAGCACGCGCTGAAAGAGGTCGATGGTGCAGCGCTCGCCGTGACCGAGACGCCCGAGCAGGTTGTCCAGATCCTCCGCTACGTGCTCGACGGGTCGCTCCCCGCCGCGTGAGACGCGGAGATGTGCAGGTCGGCAGACACCAAAGCACCGGTTGCACTGAGCCTGGCCGTGCCCGGAGAGGCGCCTGCGCTGACCGCGTTGACCCGTCAGGCGAAACAGCATTGGGGATATCCCGACGCGTGGATGGCGCTTTGGCATGACGAACTCGTTGTCCCGGCCGAGGCGATCGCCGCGGGGCATGTCTGGGTTGCTGTCCGCGCGGACGACATTGTTGGGTACGTCCGGATCGAACAGTCCGAAGCGTCACTGCAGACGCCAACGGTATGGGAGCTCGAGCAACTCTATGTTGCGCCATCGTCCCTGCGCGGCGGCATCAGGAAAGTGCTCTTTTGCAAGGCCTGCGCATGTGCGCGAGACGCCGGCGCCACGATCGTGCGCACCGACGCGGACCCTCACGCTGAAGGCTTCTACCTTGCGTGCGGAATGACGCGCATTGGCGCAACGCCTTCAGCTGTCATCGCAGGGCGCGCGCTATCCCGGCTCGAGTTAAGTCTGGAACTTAGTCTGGATGCGCGTCGCGATGATGACGCGGCCACATCCGCTTGACGCACGCGCGCCAGCCTGTGGATCACGCCTTGACCTTCGGGTTTCCACATTTACTCTCGACGCTTCGCAAGTGGCGATACGGGAGAAGCGTGACGATGCTGGGCGCACGCGCCGCGACGGCGCACTCGGAAACGGATGTGTTCAACAACACGGTGGCCATCGTGGTGGCCGTCATTTCCGCGTGTCTCGCGCTCGTCAGCATCAAGAGCGCCAACATCTCGCAGGCGGCCCACAACGAGCAGCGCGCCGCCGCCAGCGCGTGGAACCAGTATCAGGCCAAGCGCCTGCGCCAGTTCGCCCTCCAACAGCGCCTCGCCCTTGCCAGCGCCAAGGCACGCGACGCGTCGCCCACTCAGGTCGCAAGCGGCCCCCGCCCGGCCTATGACGCGCTTCTCTTGCGCTGGCGCACCGAGGCCAGCGTCTATGGGCTTGAGATGAAGGAGCTCGCGACCCGCGCCCGCGCCCATGAGCAGCGTCACAGGACACTCGCCACCCTCGATGATGATTTCGACGTGGCAAGCGCGTTTCTCACACTGGCGCTGACCCTGCTCGCCGTCGCCGCTTTGACGCGCAATTTTGCGATCCTGGTCGCCGGCGTCGTGATCGGCGGGATCAGTGTCTTTTTCTCCGCACTGGCCTTCTCCGGCAATCTTGCCGTCCACCCAAGTTTTTTGCTCGAACTGATCGGTGTTTCACTCGACGCGCCGGTCGCCGACAACTTCGGTCAGCGCTGATCCGCGAGCGTGGGGTGGTCCGCGATGAGCTGCGCGAGAATGCGATCGATGTCGTCGTCCGAGCGAAAATCGACCGGAGTCCAATCCGACATCTGGTTGCGCACCCACGTCATCTGACGTTTCGCATAACGCCGCGTCTCCTGCTGCGCGCGCGCGATCGCATCGTCGCGGCTCAGCGTGCCGTCGCGCATCCCGGCAATCTCGCGCACGCCAATTGCCTTCATCACCGGCAACGCCGGGCTCAGGTCACGATCGAGCAGCGCAGACACTTCCTCGACGGCACCGGCCTCGAGCATGGAGAGAAATCGCGCATCGCAGCGGGCATATAGCGCCGCCCGGTCCGGCATGATGCGCAAACGCACCGTCTGCGCGGCGTCGATCAATCCATCCTGCCCTCCGCGGTGCCCGGCGCGGTGCCAGTCGAGGATCGACCGGCCGGTTGCGTCCTTCACCTCGAGTGCTCGCAGGATGCGCTGGCGATCGCTCGGTCGGATGCCCAACGCTGACTCAGGATCGCGCGCCTGCAGCATGGCGTGAAGCTCAGACGCGTCAGTCGTCGCGGCAATCTCCCGCCAGCGCTTGCGCAGCTCGGGCGGGATTGGCGGCAGGCTGGCAAGGCCGTCGAGCAGCGCCTTGAAATAAAGCCCCGTCCCGCCAACGATCACCGGGAGTTGCCCGGCTGCGGTCACGTCCGCGAGCGTCGCCAAAACATCATCGAGCCAGCGTCCGGTCGAATAAACCTCCGCACCATCGACATGGCCGTAGAGATGATGCGGCGCGCGCTCGCGATCCTTGGCATCCGGTCGCGCACTCAGCACATTCAGATCTCGGTACACCTGCATCGAGTCCGCATTGATCACCGCACCGCCAAAGCGTGCCGCCGCCCGGACACCGAGCGCGGACTTGCCGCTGGCCGTCGGCCCGGCAACAAGAATGGCTTGCGGCCTCGGTATCGGCGTCACTTAAGTCTCCGCATCGCTGCGCAGACCGAGCGGTTTTGTCGGCTCCCAATACGTCTGTCGCGCCGGAACAGATACGAGTTCGCGCTCCGGCCAGCGCAGCGCCGTCAGTTCCCCGCCGAACACGCATCCGGTGTCGATGCAGATCGTTCCGTTGATCCATTCGCACGCGCGCATCGGAGTATGCCCGTAGACCACGGTCGCAGCGCCGCGATAGTCACGCCCCCACTCGAGGCGGACAGGAAAGCCGTAGGAGTCTCGCTCGCCAGTCGTGTCACCATAGAGCGCGAAACTTCGCGCCGCCTTGCTGTCGATACCGTGAAAGCGCTCCACCAGCCCTGCATGCGCAACAACCAGACGGCCGCGATCGAGCACCAGATGATGCGGGACATCCGCGAGAAACGCTGCGACCTGATTGCGGAACGCGTCGTCCGCGGCCTCGAATTCGGCAACCGTCGTCTCGAGCCCGTGGCTGATCCTGACGTTGTTGCCCGCAATCCATCGCGCGAGCTTCGCATCGTGATTGCCGAGCACCATCGCGCCAGCGCCGCGGGCACAAAAATCCATGACGATCCGACAGACATCGGCGCTTCGCGGCCCACGATCTGTCAGATCACCAACGAAGATCGCCTGGCGCCCGTCGGGATGAAAAAAACCGGCGAGCACCGCGGTGTTCGGTCGGCAATATCCGAGCGTCTCGAGAAGTGTCAGCAACTCGTCCGCGCAGCCATGTACATCGCCGATGACGTCGAACGGGCCCTGCGCGCGCGGCTGCGAAATCTGCAGACCCGATCGCACATGCACCGTCGCGACGCTGGTGATGTTATCGCCCATTGAGACCCACCGAAGTTTGTCTGCTCGTGCTACAAGGGTGCAACACGGAACCGAAAGCCACTGGTCCCGTTGAGGATATCAGACGAGCCCGGTCGCGGGAGCGCCACGCATTGCCGCCGCCGCATTGATAGGATGAGGGTAGCGCGCGTTGGGATAGATGGCTTGTGAGCACGGTTCAAGCAGACGGTACGCCGACGATGGAGCGGCTCAAGTGCACGCTGCGCTCGCTCTAACACGGCGCAAGTGACCGCTCGCGGCGCTTCCGCATAGGGCTGCTTGTGTTCGACGTCGTCACGCTCATGTACTTCGTCGCGACAACGTTCGTCTCGACCGTCTCGTGGTTCCACTCGATCGAACTGCTGATCGCAGCGCTCATCCTGCTTGATCTCGGCGCGCGGTTCCTGGTCGCCAACAACCGCCGCGCCTTCTGGCGCGAGCCAACGACATGGATCGATGTCGTGATCGTGGCCTCGCTAATTCCTTCGTCGACGCGCTCTACTTCACGGTCGCCACGCTCACGACAACCGGTTTCGGCGACATCACGATGGTGGGCGACCTCGGGCATCTTCTCGCCGTCCCATGCGCCAAAGGTCTGATCCCCACACAGTGAAACGTTACCCGGACGCCGTAGGTCTCAGCGCCGCCCTTGGATTTTCATCCCGGATCACCTATGTCTAACGCGTCGGGTGCGCTCGACTATGGCGATAAATGGCGTTCGTAATAAACCATTCGGACCCGGGGGCGGTACCCGGCGCCTCCACCATCTGCCGCTGACGTTCTCGATGTAAACGAGATGTACGGTGCGGCGGCAGCTGATGGGGGCGAAATAGGATCGACGAGGGTGTAAAGGGATTGTTTTCGCTCGGCATGGTTCCGCCGTTATCGGGCCATCTCAATAGTTGCAAACGACAACTATGCTGAGGGCGCTCTCGCTGCGTAAGCAGTGCGAGACCTTCGAATGAAACTCCTGTCGGCCTAGCCGCTGTCAGGCGCGGTCTGGAGGGCACCGGGCAACAGAAGCCCTCCACTTTCTTCATGCCCGCAACTGCGTGCCGTCATTCAGCGTTTGCACGTCGCACGATGCCAACGACGGCTTGCGCCGCAGCGTCCCATTGTGCTCATGTTGGCGTGGTCCGATAACCACTGACGTGACGATCCCGGTTGAACGCAAGCGGCACCGATTTCACCCATGGCAGACAAGTTGATTGACTATGACGGCCTCGCCCAGGAGGCGTTGCGCGGGGTCGTGCGCGGCGTGCTCGAGCAGGTGCTCCGCGATGGCATTCCGGGTGATCATCATTTCTACATCGCCTTCGACACCCGCGCCCCGGGCGTGACGCTCTCGCGGCGCCTGCGCGAGCAATATCCCGACGAGATGACGATTGTCCTCCAGCACAGGTTCTGGGATCTGAAGGTCGAGAGCGACCGCTTCGAGGTCAAACTGACCTTTGACAGCATTCCGGAACTGCTCGGCGTCCCGTACGCCGCCATTAAAGTCTTCTTCGACCCGAGCGTGCCCTACGGACTGCAGTTCGAGCCGTCGGGGCAGGCAACCCCGAACCGTCAGACACCGGCCATCGTCGAGTTTGTCGGTGGACCGGATGGAGAGGAAGACAGCGCAGCAGCGAACGGCGTTGCCGCGCTTCAGGACAGCGGCGTCGAGAATGGCCTGCAGGACAACGCACGCCTCGCACCTTCCGAGCTTGGCAACAACGGCAACGGCGCCGCTGATCATGTCGACGAAGATGACGATGACCAAGGCGAACAGACCGCTGAAATCGTGCAGTTGGATGCGTTTCGACGGAAGTAGCCGACGCCGCCCGGCATGCCAGATTCAGTCCTCCTCACGCGGACACCCCGATGAACAACCTTGATCGCGCTCTCGTCGCCAGCGTGCGGCGCTACGCTGAGGCCAGATCACTTCAGGTCCGCACCTACTCGCATGACTGGATCATCGAGCTCGAGCGCGAAGGTCGCGCGCATCACGTGTTCGGCTATGACCTCGGGCTCAACCCTTCAACGGTCCACCGGATCTGCAACGACAAGGCCGCGACAGCCGAAATCCTGGCGGCACGCGACATTGACGTCATCCCTCACGAGATTTTTCTCCATCCCCGCTGGCTGGAATTCGTCGCCGAGGAGGGCAACTGGGCGCGCATGTTCGACGCCTTCGACCGATATGATCGCGATGTCGTCGTCAAGGACAACGAGGGTACCGGCGGACGTGAAGTGTTGCGGGCACGTTCGGTAAGCGAACTGGAGCTAACAGCCACAACGATCTGGCAGACGGCGCGCAGTCTCGCGATGTCGCCTTATCGCGATATCCAGGTCGAGCTACGATTTATCCTCCTCGACGGCGCCTGCCTTGTCGCCTACGCAAAGGACCGGCCCGCCGTCGTCGGTGACGGCACGCGCACGATCGCCGAACTGGTGTCATCGCTCAGCCTGCCGGATGGCGTCGACCGCGAAATCCTCGCCGAGATCGCGAGCGTCCATCCGTCAGCGCACGTGCCCGAAGACGGCGAGATCATCACCGTCCAGTGGCGCCACAACCTCGGCAAAGGCGGCCGCCCGCGTCGCCTCGACACCGACGACCCAGAGATCGCAGCCGCACAGAACCTCGCCCGCGCCGCCGCCGCCCGCACCGGCCTGCGCTTCGGCTCGGTCGACATCGTGGTCGTCGAAGGCGCGCCTCAGGTCCTTGAAATCAACTCCGGCGTCATGCTCGAGCACTTCGCCGACGCGGCCGGAGACGGCGGCGATGCGTTTGTCGACGGGATTTACCACGCTGTACTGGATCGGGTGCTGGGCTGAGGGGAGGGGGGATTTTCGACAGAGTCTGCCGGATCTCACAAATGTCCGCAAACGCGAGGACTGCTGTTGACGTAAGTACAGTTGAGTTGCCTTCACAACTCGAATTTCACTGATGGGCCAAGAGGGGCCCCGAAAAACGCACTGCGGGTCATTCTGGGCCGGACCACTAAGAAGGCATGCGATGAAAGTCAGACAAGATTTTCTCCAAGAGACTTACAACTGCGTACTCGAGGAGGATGCAGCACTCGCGCTCGAAATTGGGAAGATATTGCAAGGGCCGCCCATCGACCGCCCACCGCTGGCAAACAATGGGTACATTGATTACTACGCGGTCCGACTGAGCGACGATCAGATCTCAGAGATCGCTTCCATTCTTCTGAGCTTTGAAGCTGGTGCGGTTTCGGAAACGGGAGAAACGACACCTGCAGCCAGTCACTATGGAAGTATGGTTGACGTTTGGAATGGACTATTCGCTGACGATGACGATCTGCAATGATCAATGACTTCCGCTCCGGGGTCACAAGAGAAAAACATCCCTCTGAGCGCCGCGCGTCTGCTATCGCAGCCACAAAGGATATCCTGAAAGTCTGAGGCTCGTACCTCGAACAACACGCGCCTCTTCGATAACCATCACCACTGCGTCCGCCTCAGCGCGGTGATATTGTGCGCGTTCTACCCATACGCCTCCAGGGACAAGTTCAATGACATCTGTGCCAAGCACCCACGTGCTCGTGTTCTCACGGTCACCACACGGGCGGGCATTGTTAGCGGGGGCAGTGGAGGCGTGGTGCCGCGAGGTGAACGTCGCGATTGATGGAGAGGCACGAACGCTGAGGGCGGAGGTTGCATGGGAGTGCGCGTGTGACGGCGCAGCCATGACCGACGACATGCTGACCGCGCTTCGCACGCGGGCCGGTGCCGCCAGCACGGATTGTAACCTCGTGCCGACAGACGGGCGGAGGAAAAAGCTGCTGGTCGCAGATATGGAATCGACGATCATCGCGCAGGAATGCCTCGACGAACTGGCCGCGGATGTCGGTATCGGCGATGCGGTGAAGACAATCACCGCCCGCGCAATGAACGGCGAACTCGACTTTGAAGACGCCTTGCGCGAGCGGGTCGTGATGCTGGAAGGCGTGTCGGTCGCAGCGCTGGACGCACTCTACGAGGATCGCGTGACGCTCATGCCCGGCGCGCCGGAGTTGGTCGCGACAATGGCTGCGCAGGGCGCGACGACCGCGCTCGTCTCCGGCGGCTTTACGTACTTCACCGCCCGCGTGGCAGAGCGGCTCGGCTTTGACACCCATCGCGCCAACACGCTGGCGATCGAGGCCGACAAACTCACTGGCCATGTTGTCCCGCCCATTCTTGGGCGCGCGGCAAAGCTGGAGGCGTTGAACGCGCTATGCGCTGAGCACGGGCTGACGGGGCGAGATGCGGTATGCGTGGGCGACGGCGCGAACGATCTCGACATGATCAACGCGGCGAACGCGCAGGGCGGCATGGGTATCGCCTTTCACGCCAAACCCGTTGTCGCCGCCGAGGCACGATATCGCCTCGACCATGCGGACCTGCGCGGTCTGCTCGACCTGCAGGGGTTTCGCGACGCTGAGATCAGCGCGAGCTAAGTTTGACTGTTCGCAGGTCCAAGGCGTCGACTGCGACCGTGCTATGGCCCGGCACCAAACGGCACGGCGACAAAACGGAGTTCACCCTTACGCCCGGCCAGCAGCAGCAAGGCCGACTTGCGCCCGGTCTTGCGCACGGCTTCGACGCGGCTGACGACATCGGCTGGATCGCTCACCTCTTTCTGTGTCACCTCGAGGATCACGTCGCCCGCCTGGACGCCCTTGCTCGCGGCAACGCTCTCAGCGTCAACCTCGGCAACGAGCACCCCCTCGACATCGTCAGCAATGCCGAACGTCCGGCGTGCTGCCGCATCGAGTTGGCGCACGACGAGCCCCAACACTTCCGCCCGCTCAGGTGCAGCCGTCTCAGGCGCATTTTCCTCTTCGCCGTCACCGGCCTTGGTGCTGGCCGTCTGCGCTTCCGTCAGTCGGGCGGTGCGCACCGTCAACGTCTCGCGTTCGCCGTCGCGCAGCACGATGACCGGTACGTCCTTCCCGATGGGCGTGCGGGCAACGATCCGCGGCAGTCCGCGCATGTTCTCCACGTCGCGACCATCAAAACTCAGGATCACGTCACCGGCTTTCAGCCCGCCTTTCGCCGCCGGACTGTCCTTCGTGACATCGGCCACAAGCGCCCCGCGCGAGCGACGCAACCCGAGACTTTCCGCAATCTCCTCACTGACCGACTGGATGCGAACCCCGAGCCAGCCGCGACGTGTCTCACCAAAATCGCGAAGCTGGTTGAGGATGTTGGATGCCGTATTTGACGGTACAGCAAACCCGATACCGATCGACCCGCCTGTCGGAGAAATAATCGCCGTGTTCACACCGATCACCTCCCCGTCGAGGTTGAATAGCGGCCCGCCGGAGTTGCCCTTGTTGATCGAGGCGTCCGTCTGGATGAACTCGTCGTAGGGCCCTGAATTAATGTCCCGCTTCTTCGCGGAGATGATCCCAGATGTGACCGTGCCCCCGAGGCCGAAGGGGTTGCCGATCGCGATCACGCAATCACCGACCCGCATCTTTGCACTGTCGCCAAAGCGCACGGCCGTCAGCGGCTTGTCCTCTCGCGGTGTGATCTTGAGCAGCGCCATGTCCGTCTTTGGATCGCGCCCCAAAACCTTGTCCACCTTGATCTTGGAACCGTCGGTAAAGACCACCTGGATCTCATCCGCCTCCTTGATCACATGGTTGTTTGTGACGACGAGGCCGCTCTCCTCAATGACGAACCCGGAGCCCAGCGAGTTGACCTTGCGCCCGGCGCTCGGCTTGTCCTGTTGATCGAAAAACTCGCGAAAGAACTCCTCGAACGGCGAGCCCTTCGGAACGTCAGGAAGCGGAATTCCGGAGGGACCCTTGAGCGTCTGCGACGTCGCGATATTGACGACGGAGCCCATCAGCCCCTCGACAATAGGCGCCAGCGTATCGCGACAGGCGTGCGCAACGTCGGCACTCAGCAGGGTCACCGAGGCAACGACAGATGCCGCCGCCATGCGCCATCGCCGCCGGACCGGTGTGCGCCGGGCGACGCGGCGATGATGCTGGGACAGATCGCGATCAGGCATGTGGAAGCTCCATCGAGATGCGCGTGGTCGTGCCCCACCGGCAGGCGAGGCCTGATGGCTAGGGAGCGCGACGAATATGGCGTTATGTTGAGGTGTCGTGCGGGAGGGCGCAAGCGCACGCATGCGTCCGTGCACGCAAATGCGCGCGTTACCAGCTGCGCGCCAGCCAAACGATCAGCACGCCGATGGCAACCGCACCGACGGCCGTGATGCGCAGCGCGCCTTCGCCGAGTTCTTCGATCGCCTCGAGGGTGCGCCGGGCATAACCCGGGATCAGTGCCCAGATCAGCCCCTCGATCACAAGAACGAGGCCGAGCGCGACAAACAGATCTGTCATCTTGCCCGGCCTCGTGATGTCTCGATCTGCACGGGGACCACCCGCGCTTGCCCGGATGCGCTATTGCGTGGCAGCACCGGAACCGTTGGTTGACTTGCGCCCGTTCGGGTCACCGAAATATCGGAAGAAGTCGGTGTTCGGGTTGATCACAAGGCGTGTATCTTTCGATTTGAGACCGGCTTCATAGGCCTCCATCGAGCGATAGAAAGCGAAGAAGTCCGGGTCCTTGTTAAAGGCACTCGCAAAGATCGCATTGCGCTCCGCGTCGCCTTCACCGCGCAGGATTTCCGATTTCTTGGTCGCTTCCGCCCGCACGACAGTCGCCTCGCGATCGGCATTGGCGCGGATGCGACGGGAAATTTCTTCCCCTTGCGCACGGATCTGCGCGGCTTCCTGCTGACGCTCGGTCTGCATCCGCTTGTAGATCGCTTCACTGTTGGCAGTCGGCAGATCGGCTCGCTTGATGCGCACATCGACGACGTCGATCCCGATGCTCTCCGCCCGCGTATCGACGGCTTTGGAAATCTGCGCCATCAGCTCGTTACGCTTGTCCCGCACAATATCCTCGAACGACGCGTTGCCGAGCGCACCGCGCAGCGCGGAGTTGAGGAAGTTGCCGAGCTGTTGCTCAGCCTGAAGTTGCGTTCCCACCGCCTGATAGAATTTGAGCGGGTTCGTGATCCGGTAGCGCGCAAACGCATCCACGACGAGCCGCTTCTGCCCACTCGCAATGATTTCGAATGGCGGCGTATCAAGATCGAGGATACGCTTGTCGAAGTAGGTCACCGTCTGAATGAACGGGGTCTTGAATTTCAGCCCTGCCTCTTTCGTGCCGACAACATTGATCTCCCGATCGACCTTACCGAGCTGGAGAACCAGCGCCTGCTGCGTCTCCGAGACGACGAAGATCGACAGCGATGCGACGATCGCGGCGAGGCCTGCGAGAACCGCAAGAACAGCCAGAAAATATCTCATGATTACTGTCCTCTGCGCTGTGCGTTGTTGCGGTTCAACTCATTGAGCGGAAGGTACGGAACAA
>JBCAXC010000028.1:0-12440 GCA_038534255.1 Pseudomonadota bacterium | reverse complement strand
AGATCAAGTGGCGTTCCGACACCCATGAGATAGCGCGGCTTGTCTTGCGGCAACTTTGGCGTCGTCACGTCGAGCACTTCCAGCATGCCTTCCTGCCCCTCACCGACCGCAAGCCCGCCGATGGAATAGCCCGGAAAATCCATCTGCGTCAGCAACGCCGCCGAGCGATCCCGCAACTCGGGGTAGGTGCTGCCTTGCACGATACCGAACAGCGCCTGATGCGGCCCGGCATGTTTGGCGAACGCGGTGCGTGACCGTTCCGCCCAGCGCAGCGAAAGCTCCATCGCGTTCTCCGCCTCCTCGAACGTCGCCGGAAACGCCACGCACTCATCGAGTTGCATCTGAATGTCAGCGCCGAGCAGACACTGGATTTCAACCGATCGCTCCGGTGACATCTCGTGCCTGGTGCCATCGACGTGGCTCTGGAACGTGACGCCATCCTCCGACATCTTGCGCAACTTCGAGAGCGACATAACCTGAAAGCCACCGGAGTCGGTGAGGATGGGGCCATCCCAGTTCATAAAGCTGTGCAGGCCACCAAGCCGCGCCACGCGCTCGGCGCCGGGTCGCAACATCAAATGATAGGTATTGCCGAGCAGGACGTCCGCGCCAGTTTCTCGCACGTGATCTGTGAACATGGCTTTCACCGTGCCCGCCGTCCCGACCGGCATGAATGCAGGCGTGCGTATCGTGCCACGAGAGGTGGTGATCGCTCCGGTCCGCGCCGCCCCGTCCGTTGCCGCAATCGAAAAGGAAAATGGCGTCGTCACGCGGTCGGCCTCATTGCGGTTTGCGCCGACGCCGCGCATTCAAGAAGGCAGGCATCACCATAGGAGTAAAACCGATAGTCCGACGCGATTGCGTGCGCATACGCCTGTTTCATCCGCGCAAGGCCGCTGAATGCTGCGACCAGCATGAACAACGTCGAACGCGGCAGATGAAAATTCGTCAGCAACACGTCGACCGCCTTGAATGCGTAGCCGGGCGTCATGAAGATGTCCGTCTCTCCGCGAAACGCGTGCATAAGACCGTCAGCTCCCACGGCACTCTCGAGCAGCCGCAGCGACGTCGTCCCGATCGCGACGATGCGGCGGCCCTCGCGACGCGCCCGATTGAGACGATCGGCGACACCGGTTTCGATGTGGCCCCACTCCGCATGCATCACATGCGCGTCTGTGTCAGCCGCCTTGACGGGCAGGAACGTGCCCCCGCCGACATGGAGCGTAACGGTCTCGCGGGTGATTCCGCGTGCCGCCAGCGCGTCGAGCAGTTCGGGTGTAAAATGCAGACCAGCCGTCGGCGCCGCAACGGCACCCCGCTCGCGTGCGAACATCGTCTGGTAGTCGTCGCGATCGTGGGAGTCCTGCGGTCGCTTGCGCGCAATGTAGGGCGGCAGAGGCATGTGCCCGATGCGTTCCATCGCACGATCGAGCGCGTCCCCGTCGTCTTCGAACATGAGCGTGACAAGACCACCGTCAGATTTCTCGATGACCTGCGCTTCTACCGCCGCATCCGCCTCTCCAGTACGAGAGAATGCGATGGTCTCGCCAATCGCCACCTTTTTGGCCGGCCGGAGCAGCACAGCCCACGTCCGACCATCGACGCGGTGGAGCAGGTTTGCGGTGATCCGCGCCGTCGCGTCGCCGCGTTGTCGGGTGCCCTCAAGAGCGCCGGCGATAACGCGCGTGTCGTTGACGACGAGCACATCTCCGGGCGTCAACAGGTCTGGCAAATCCTCGATCCGCCGGTCGTCGAACGCCCCACAACCGCCAGGCACGTGAACAGGCACACAGAGAAGACGCGCCGCCTCACGCGGCTCTGCCGGGCGAAGCGCAATGCGCTCCTCCGGCAGCTCGAAGTCGAACAGATCGACGTCCACGCCTCAGTGCCCCCGTCAGCGCAGCAGCGATCCTAGCCTTCCGCATCGGCGGCGATGTAGGCCTTCACGATCTTGTCGGGATCAACGACTGGCTCGCCGCGCTTGATGTTGTCGACGTTCGCCATGCCCTCGATCACCTGACCCCAGGCCGTGTACTGGCCATTGAGGAACGCGGCATCGCCAAAGCAGATGAAAAACTGGCTGTCGGCCGAGTTTGGCGCCTGCGCCCGCGCCATTGAAGCCGTGCCACGGACATGCGGCGTCGCATTGAACTCCGCGGCCAATTTTTGGCCGGAACCGCCTGTGCCTGTGCCCTGCGGACAGCCGGTCTGCGCCATGAATCCGTCAATCACTCGGTGAAAGACGATGCCGTCATAAAAACCCTCGCGTGCCAGCGTCTTGATACGCGCGACATGATTGGGTGCCACATCAGGCAGCATCTCGATCGCCACATTGCCCTGCGTGGTCTCCAGCACGAGCGTGTTCGCCGGGTCGGAATAGTTCGACATCATATTTCTCCGCTTTGAAGTAGGCGTCCCGGGAGGCCTGCGCATCCCGGGACGAAAATGTGAGCAGTCCGCGCGTTACTTGACGAACTCGGCTTTCACGATCTTGTCTGCCGGTCCTTTGACCTTGTTCACGGCATCCATGCCCGACGTGACCTGACCCCAGATCGTATACTGGCCATTGAGGTGACGGCAGCTCTGGTCCGTGTGGCAGATGAAGAACTGGCTATTCGCCGTATTCGGGTCGTTGGTGCGCGCCGCGCCAATCGTACCAGCCTTGAAACCGCGCTCGTTCGTGAACTCGGCAGAGATGTTGCCATACTTAGAGCCGCCAGTGCCGGTACCCGTCGGATCGCCGCTCTGGGCCATGAAGTTCGGGATCACGCGGTGAAAGACGATGCCGTTGTAAAAACCGTCTTTGACGAGCTGCTTCACACGCTCGACGTGCTGGGGCGCAATCTCCGGCAGCAACTTGATCGTCACCTCGCCAGTCGTCAGCGTCATCTTGATCGTGTTGGTGGCATCCTGCGCCATCGCGCTCGCGGCGCCCCAAAGGACGCTGGCCCCAAACGCAGCGCCGATGATGGCACGCGAAAAACGGGCGCCTGAAAAACGTATCATGAGGTCTCTCCAGATGAGGGGGCGCCGTGTTGTCGGCGCATTACATGTCGGGGTGATGTCAGCATCAGACTGGACGGTGCGGATACTCAGGTGGATCAGGAACGCTGACCGTTGCCAAAGGTTTCCGCAAGCTGCGCGGCGACGCTCGACGGTACGAACGGGCGGACATCGCCTCCCATGCGGGCGATTTGCCGGACGAGGTTGGCCGCGATATGGCGCGTTTCGGGCGCACTCGCAAGAAACACCGTCTCGATGTCGCCCGCCATCGCCGCGTTCATCCCGGCCATCTGGGCTTCGTAGTCGAGATCCGTCCCGTTACGCAGCCCACGCAGGATGAGTTGCGCCCCGCAGCGCGCCGCCGCATCGACCGCCAGATCGTCAAACGTCACGATTTCGACTGCTGCGATCCCGTCACCAGCGAAATGACGCGTCACCTCTTCGAGCATCGCAATCCGCGCATCCGCGTCGAACAGCGGTGCCTTCGCGTCGTGCACGCCGACGCCAATGACAAGTCGGTCCACCATCCGCGCACCGCGACGAATGATGTCGAGATGTCCGTTGGTGACAGGATCAAAGCTTCCGGAATAGAACGCACAGCGGGTCATGCCGCGCTGATAGCCGAGAGACCACGCAACCGCAAATCCACGTCGGACTGCGCGAGACGCGCGCAACAGATATCTACAGTGAAATCGCACGCGTCTGCTTGGAACTGTCCCGACATGTCATATATCGCATGAAGCCTCGCGACCACGGAGACTGCCGCCGATGAACTTCCCTACGGCCAAAGTTCGCACCGTCACCTCGGCGTTACGGGACTTCACCAAGATGGAGACGTCCGGCGGCATTTCGCTGGCGATTGCGACGATCGCCGCGATGATCTGCGCCAACTCAGCACTCTCCGGGCTCTATGAGGGGTTCTTGCAATCGCCCGTCGTCGTTCAGGTCGGGGACTTGAAAATCGCGAAGCCGCTGATCCTCTGGATCAACGACGGTCTGATGGCGATCTTCTTCTTCCTCATTGGCCTTGAAGTGAAGCGCGAGTTCATGGTCGGCGAACTCTCGGAGATGAAGCGCGTGATGTTGCCGGCGATCGGCGCGGTTGGGGGCCTCATCGTGCCCGCGCTCATCTATGTCGCGATCAACACTGGCAATGCGGACAACATCAACGGCTGGGCCATCCCTGCCGCCACCGACATCGCCTTTGCGCTGGCCGTGCTCTCGCTCTTCGGCAAACGCGTACCGATCTCGCTCAAGATCCTACTGCTGGCGATTGCGATTTTCGACGATCTGGCGGCGATCATCATTATTGCGCTGTTCTACACGAGCCAGCTTTCGCTGGAGGCAATTGGCGGCGCCGTGATTCCGCTGATCGGCCTCTTCGTCATCAACCGAATGGGCGTCACCAAGCTCGCGCCCTACGTGGTCCTCGGCATCATCCTTTGGGTGCTGGTGCTGAAGTCTGGCGTGCACGCGACGCTCGCCGGCGTCGTGACCGGTCTTTTCGTGCCGATGCTCAAGGTCAAGCCGCACCACAAGGAGACGCTGCTCGAAAATGTGGAGCACGGCCTGCACTACTGGGTCGCGTTCGGCATATTGCCGCTCTTCGCCTTCGCCAACGCCGGGGTCTCGCTCTCGGGTATCGGTGTCGACAGCTTCGTCGAGCCCGTCAAACTTGGCATCTCGATGGGCCTTCTGGTCGGCAAGCAGATCGGCATCTTCGGCGCGATGTATCTCGCACTCTGGTTCGGGCTGGCAAAGTTACCGGCGGGTACGCGCCTGGTTCATCTCTACGGCGTTGCAATCCTCGGGGGCATCGGCTTCACGATGAGCCTCTTCATCGGCTCACTGGCCTTTGAGCACGCCAATTTCGAGGCGCCAATCCGCCTCGGCGTGCTGACGGGATCACTGGCAAGCGCGCTTCTCGGCTACGTCGTGCTCGCTGCAACGTTGCCTTCGGCGGAGCAGGTGCAAGCCATTGAGGACGAACGCAGCAAACTCGAAGACCCACGGGCGATGAGCCAAGCGCCCGCCGAGTAAGCAGATCGATACCACCGCAACGGCGGAACCGGCGCGACGCTCTCAGGCGCGTCGCGATAACGCCAGCCAGAGCCCGCCGACGATCATGCACGTGCCGCTGATCTTTTCGATGAGGCGGACACGCGTGCGTGTCAGTCGTCCGCCCATCCATCCAGCGCCGAGCGCGTACGCCCCGTCGAGCAGTGTCGCAACCACCATGAACGTGACCGCGAGCAGGATCGTCTGCAGCGCTGCATCACCCGATGGGTCAATGAACTGCGGAATGAACGCACCGAAGAACAGCAACGCCTTGGGGTTGGACAGAATGATCCAGAACCCCTGGAGGAAAAATCGACGATCGCTCGTGCCGCGGTCATCGGCATCCGCTTTGGCGAGCCGTCCATCTGAACGCCAGAGCGAGACACCAAGGCAAATAAGATAGAGCGCTCCGACAATTCGTACGATATCGAAGACGAACCCGGCCTGAGCGACAAGTGCGGCCAGCCCGGCGACCAGAACGCCAAGAAGCACGAGCAAGCCCACCTGTGTGCCAACGATGTTCATCAGGCCGGCGCGTGCACCGTGGGCCAGCGAATTGGCAATAATGATCGTTACCGTCGGGCCCGGCACGATGACAATCGCGACACAGGCCGCGACGTAAACGAGATAGAGTTCTAGCGAGATCATGATGTCGGCCTCATGCGTGACGCGGCTCAAAGAGCAGGCGCGCACCAAATGCGATGAGCACAACACCGCTCATGCGATTGATCCAGAGAAGAATGGCCGGATGCGACTTCAGCCGTTGCGACAATCCTCCGGCTGCCAGACCGACCCCGGCTTTCACCACAAGCGCGACGCACAAAAACACGAGCCCGAGCACGATCAGATCGCGAACAGGCGTTGCGCTGTCCGCCGGGACGAACTGCGGCATGAAAGAGAGAAAAAACAGGATCACCTTCGGATTGGCGATGTTGGCGATGAACCCTTGAAAGAAAACCCGGCCGAGCGGCAACGGGTCGGATGTCGGCACCCGCAGCGCGTCTCCCGCGCGAAGGATTGCGCGAAAGCCGAGCCACGCGAGATAGGCCGCGCCCACGATCTTGAGCGCTGTAAACGCCAGGGGCGACGCCGCGATCAGCGCTCCGACACCGAACGCACCAATCAGTGTGTGGCACAGGATACCGAGACCAAGCCCTGCGGTTGTCGCAAGCGCGGCTCGCGCCCCGTTCTCAAGGCCACGCGACAGCACGAGCATCATGTCCATGCCCGGCGACAAGACCACGGCGAGTGTCGCCGCCAGAAACAAAACCCAGGGTATCTCGGTCATCGTGGTCACTTGTTTCGCCATGCCGCTTCAATGCCATGAGCCACATGAGACCATCGGCGCGCAAGCCGCAGTGAAGCCCGCCCGGCAGTGTGGTATGCGTTTCGTCCGATGGGGCGCGGCTGCGTGAGGCAAACGCAGCCCGGACACGACGACGAATGAGGAGACAGCGATGAGCACCAACGTTCTCGAACCCGTGACGCAGACCCAGGGGCCAGATGTGCTCGGCTTCTTTGACGAGCCGACCAACGCGGTCAGCTACATCCTCAAGGACCCGGCCTCGAATGCCTGCGCCATCATCGATTCCGTTCTCGATTTCTGCCACGCCTCCGGCACAATCAGCCACGAAGCAGCCGATGCTTTGCTCGTGGAAACCGAGCGGCTTGGCCTCGAGGTTCAGTGGGTGCTGGAAACGCACATCCACGCAGATCACTTGTCTGCTGCGCCCTACCTCGCGGAAAAGGCGGGCGCCAAACTCGGCATCGGCAGTCGCATTGGCGAGGTGCAGGAAGTCTTCGGCAAGGTCTTCAACGCCGGCACGGCGTTCGAGATGGACGGCAGCCAGTTCGACCGGCTGTTCGACGACGGTGATACGTTCTCGATCGGCAGCCTTGATGTCCGCGTGATCCAGACGCCGGGCCACACACCAGCCTGTATCACCTATGTCGCGGGCAATGCGGCATTCATCGGCGACACGCTCTTCATGCCCGACTTCGGCACCGCGCGCGCCGACTTCCCCGGCGGCGATGCCCGCGCACTTTATCAGTCAATCCAGAAGATCCTCGCACTCCCCGACGACACACGTCTATTCCTCTGCCATGACTACAAAGCGCCGGGCCGCGACACGTTCTGCTGGGAGACGACGGTCGCGGAAGAAAAAGCCAACAACATCCATGTCGGCGGCGGCAAGACGGAGGAAGAGTTTGTCGCCTTCCGCACGGCGCGCGACAAACAACTCTCAATGCCGAAGCTCATCATTCCGTCAATTCAGGTGAACATGCGCGCCGGGCACCTGCCACCGCCGGAAGACGATGGCGAGGTCTACCTTAAAATCCCGATCAATCGCCTCGGTTGACACGCCAACGATACGCACGGTGTTCTTATGAAACGACGGAAATTCATCGACGCGCTTGAGGCTGGAGGCGTTGTCTCCATTGCAGAGGGGGGCAAATGGTTGCCGTTATCACGCGAGCATCCGCACCTGACAATTGACGCAGCAATCCAAAGTCTGGACGATCTCAATCTTGACACCGCGACGTCAAACGGCGCCTGGAGCATCGCCCGGACCTTCGACCATCTGCGTCAGGGAATAGAATTCTCGATCGCTGGGTATCCGGAAGAAAAATCGCGGCTGTTTCAGAACACGATCGGCCGGGTCGCATTCTCTGTATTCCGTGCACGCGGCGCCATGAGCCATGCGCTCGATCAGGTCATTCCAGGCGAGCAACTTGCGATCCAAACGCGAGAACCTGAGACCGCACGCGCCGATCTGATCCATGCTCTCGAGCTGTTCCGCGACAGCAACGTGATGTTGAAGCCGCATTTCGCGTTCGGGAAACTGGACAAGGCTGATTACGCCATCGCGCATGCGCTGCACATCGACAACCATATGGTCGAGTTCAATTGAACTCAGTCCCTGGACGTGGCGAGCCTGAACGCCGCAAACGTCAAAAATCCACCAAGCCCCAGCTCGATCCACCGGCGTCCTTGCGTGTAGGCCTTGCGTGCCGGGCCTGAGGAGAGCGCGACAGCCCACGCGCCATGACAGAGAAACGAGATCGCGAACGCGCCAATCACAAAGGCCAGGATCACTACAGGCCCGCCGCTCTGCGTTGCGCCAACCGACGCGATCGCCACCCAGAACGCGATCGCCTTCGGATTGGACACCTGGATAAGATAGCCGGAGAGAAAATGTTTCCAGGCCGCGCGAGGTTGCACGCTCGAAATCTCGAATTGTGGCGGCCGCAACGCTTTCCGGAACGCGCCGTACGCGAGATAGAGTAGGTATGCCGCACCTGCGATGCGCACTGCACTGAGAGCCCATGATGCCTGAGCGAGCAGCAAGCCCATCCCAAGCAGCGTCGCTACATTGAGGATGAGACTGCCGGTCGCGATCCCGAACGTTGCCATCAGTGCTGGCCCGCGCCCCTCCTCGCTCGCAATGCCAATCAGCATCGCCACTGCCGGGCCGGGCGAAGATGCCGCCACGAGCAGGATCGCATAGGCCGCAAGGAAGCCGGGAACAAAGGTTGCGTAGTCGGCCATGATGTCCTCGGGCGTAGATCACGTGATAGCGACGAGAGCTATCCGATCCCTCCTGCCAGCGTGGTGTCAGGAGCCGCCATCAGCATCACTCAAACATGATGACGTTGCGCAGTGCAGAGCCTTCTTTGACATCTGCAATCGCCTCATTGATCTGTGCCAGCGGATACCGACGCGTGATCAGCTCATCAAGCTTCAGGCGTCCCTGCTGGTAGAGATCGATCAGCATCGGGATGTCGACCTGAATGCGCGCCGAGCCCATTTTCGATCCGATGATGTTCTGCTCCATGAACGCCATCGTTCCGGGATCGTACTTGGCCGTAACCCCCTGCTCCGTCATCCCGACGAGGACGACGGTGCCCGCGCGCCCCAGAAACCGGAACGCCTGATCAAAGGCCGCAGGTGCGCCAACAGTCACGAAGACATAGTCCGCTTTGCGACCACCGGTCAGCGCGCGGACTTTCTTCGAGACATCATTCGCCCTCGCGTTCAGCGCGTCTGTCGCACCGAAGGCAAGCGCTGCTTCGAGTTTCTCGTCCTCGATATCGAGCGCGATGATCCGGTTCGCGCCAGCATGGCGCGCGCCCTGAACCGCATTCAATCCGACGCCGCCCGTGCCGATCACCACAACGTTAGAACCAGCTTCGATAGCAGCCGTATTCGTCACCGCACCGAACCCTGTAATCACGCCACACGCCAGAAGCGCCGCGACGTCGAATGCAATATCGTCCGGGATCACGACCGCCTGAGATTGCTCAACGAGAATTTTCTCCGCGAACGCGCCGGTGCCGAGACCATGTTCGAGCGTTTCACCCTGCGCGTTCGTCAACGGGCTTGCGTCGCTCAGAGGAAACGTTGTCTCGCACACGGTTTGCTTCCCGCGCGAACAGGAGTGACAGGAGCCGCACCAGCGGATCAGCGTGACGACCACATGGTCGCCGACCTTCATGTCGCGAACGCCTTCGCCCACGGCTTCGATGACGCCTGATGCTTCGTGCCCGTAGACAGCCGGCAACTCACTCGGCCACGCACCCTCCACGAAATGGATGTCGCTATGGCAGATTGCGCACGCTTTCGTTGCAACGAGAATTTCTCCGGCCGCCGGAGCGCGCACATCGACGTCCTCGATCGTGAGCGGCGCATTGAACGTGCGGCAGACGGCAGCTTTCATGAAAAATTCTCTCTCATTGCGCGCTAGCTGTAATCACCAACGTACGGCGTCTCATCCATCTCGAGATGCAACGCCGTGTCATCATAAGGATGCGCCCGCGCAACCTCTTCGTCCAGCTCAACCCCGATGCCGGGTGCAGTCGGCGGGATGACGTAGCCATCCTCCCACGTCATCGGCGTCTTCAGGATCTCTGCGTGAAAGCCCTCCCAACGCTGGATACTCTCGAGGACGAGAAAGTTCGGCGTGCAGGCCGCGACCTGGACGTTTGCCGCACCCTCGATCGGCCCGCAATAGAGGTGCGGCGCGATCTGGGCAAAGTAAGTCTCCGCAAGGCCTGCGATCTTCTTCGCTTCAAGGATGCCGCCAACCCGACCGAGCGCAAACTGGAGGATCGACGCGGCCTGCTCTTCGAGCACCCGTGCGAACTCATATTTCGTAGTCAACCGTTCACCCGTCGCCACCGGGATCGTGGTCTGCCGCGCGACCCGCGCCATCTCTTTCGGGTTTTCCGGCGGCGTCGGCTCCTCGAACCAGAGCGGATCATACGGCTCGAGCCGACGCGCGAGGCGAATAGCGCCTGATGTCGTGAACTGCCCATGCGTGCCAAACAGCAGGTCAGCTCGCGTCCCGACCGCTTCGCGGATCGCTTTGACGAAGCGCTCGGAGCGATCGAGATCATCCAGCGACGGCTGATGTGGATCATAAACGGTGTATGGCCCAGCCGGATCGAACTTCACCGCCGTGAAGCCCTGCGCCACAGCTTCCGCCGCACGCGACGCCGCCACGTCAGGATCGCGGTACACCGGCGGATTGCTGAAGGCATCCGGGCCGTCTGCCGCATCGGGGTAGAGATAGGTGTAGGACCGCAGCCGCTCATGCACGCGACCGCCCAGCAGCTCATAGACCGGCTTGTCCGCTTCCTTGCCGACGATGTCCCAGCAGGCGCACTCGATCCCGCTCAGCACACCCATGAGGGAGATGTCTGGCCTCAGGCTGTAACCGCGGCCATAGACACTGCGCCAGAGATGCTCGATCCGGTGCGGATCAATCCCGATCACATGGCGCGCCGCCACGTCCTCCACCATCTTGGCGACGGTGTGCGGACCAAAAGTCGCCGCATAAATTTCCCCGATCCCCGTGACGACCGATACGGTCGTCAGCTTGACGAAGATAAAATAGCGCCCACCAAAATGCGGCGGTGGGTTCGCGACGACGAAAGTCTCGACATCAGTGATGCGCATCGCACGCGCCCCTCGGCGTGACGGACTGAGGCTTCCTCATCTCCCTATGGCGCATCGATCCGACGCGCAACCGTTCCGCCCAACGCAGTCCGTGATCCTCACAAGGACCCCTGCAGTGACCCGCGTCACAGCTTTTGCAATCGGCTCGTGTCACGGCTAGATACATCGCCCCAACGCCACGGCCTACATTGGCCGATGCCGCAACGTAGCTGCCGTCTGCGACGCGGTCCCCTTCTTCGAGGCCACCACGTGTCAGCCACGCCGATGATGGATCAGAGCTTGTTTCGCTACATCTGGCGGCACACGCGCCCACAGCAGCTCTGGATCCTGACGATCGTCGTCGCCTCGATGCCGCTTTATTTCCTGGCGCTCGACCTGCCAAAGCGGATCGTCAACGGCCCCATCCAGGGCCAAGGTTTTGAGACGCCGGATGCGACGCAGTCGTTCCTCGGCTTCGAAATCGCGCTCCCGGAGTTCCTCGGTGGTGCAAGCTGGACGCTGCCGGGGTTTTCGCTCGAGCGCATGGACATGCTGGTCGCGCTGAGCCTCACCTTTCTCGCCCTTGTTTGCATCAACGGGCTCTTCAAGTTCTACATCAACACCTTCAAGGGTCGCCTCGGTGAACGGATGCTGAGGCGGCTGCGCTTCGAGCTTGTCGATCGCGTCCTGCGCTTCCCCTACCTCCAATTCCGCCGCATCCGTGCCCCGGAAATCGCGACGATGGTAAAGGATGAAGTCGAGCCGCTCGGCGGCTTCATCGGCGATGCCTATGTGAGCCCGGTCTTTCTCGGTGGCCAGGCGCTCACCGCGATGCTCTTCATCGTCCTTCAGAATTACTGGCTTGGCCTGATCGCAGGCGCGGTCGTTTTCGTCCAGGCCGTCGTGATCCCGAAGCTGCGCCGCCGCTTGCTGGAACTCGGCAAACAACGCCAGCTCACCGCACGTGAGCTGGCAGGCCGCGTTGGAGAGATCGTCGACAGCATCGCGGACGTGCGCACCAACGACACATCCAATTTTGAGCGCGCCGGCATTTCCAGCCGCCTCGGGCGCATCTTTTCCATCCGCTATGAGTTTTACCAGCGAAAGTTCTTCATCAAGTTTTTGAATAACTTCCTCGCCCAGGTCACGCCGTTCTTGTTTTACCTCGTCGGCGGGTACTTCGCGATCCAGGGCTCTCTCGATATCGGACAACTGGTGGCCGTGATCGCCGCGTACAAAGATCTCCCAAGTCCGATCAAGGAGCTTATTGACTGGGACCAGCGCCGCCTCGACGTCGAGATCAAGTACGGGCAGGTGATCGAGCAGTTTGCACCTGACGGCATGATCGACGCGAATGTGCAGCGCGCCAGCGACGTGACGGTGAAACCGCTGACGGAACCGATCGTGATCGAGAGCGTCACCATGGTCGACGACACAGGAG
>JBCAXC010000027.1:0-12579 GCA_038534255.1 Pseudomonadota bacterium | reverse complement strand
ATTCGATCAGTTCATGGACGCGCGACGCCCAGCACCGCCCAGCGATGGGACGACATCCGCCAGCTGAACTGCAGGCCTGAACTCCCTGGCCGACGTCTGACAACATCCGCGCGGAGCCGTACGGCTCCGTGCGGTTTTTTGTCAGCCCTCCGCGCTTTCCAACAGCGGAGCGAGAGAGGGAAAGACGGCATCCGGCGCCATATCGGAAAACTCCTCCGGCGCTGCAAACCGGTTGATCCAGTTGCAGCGATATCCGAACACCTTGGCCCCGGCGATGTCCCATCGATTTGACGACTGGAATGTGACAGCACCCGGCGACACATCAAAGCGATCGCACGTCATCTGATAGACCCGCATATCCGGCTTGTAGATCCCGATGTCTTCAATCGAGATCACAGCATCAAAGACATCATCCAGCCCGGCGGAGCGCACGGCCGCGTCCAGCATATCCGGTGTCCCGTTCGACAATATCGCCAGCGTGGCGCCGCGGTTCTTCAGCCCGGCCAGCACCTCCGCCACTTCGGCGTAGGCATCGAGCGTCATATACGCCTCAAGCAGCGTCTCACGCATCCCGTCGCTGAGCCCGCCGACCGTTTCAATCGCAAAATCAAGCGCAGCCGCCGTGACAACGTTAAACGGCTGATGCCGTCCGGTCATCGCGCGGATCCAGGTGTACTGGAGTTGCTTGTCGCGCCAGAGGTTGGAGAGCTGCCCGGCGACGTCGCCGATGTCCGCATGGTGGCGGTTCACCGCAGAGTGGACGTCGAACAACGTCCCGTAGGCATCGAAGACATACGTTCCGGCGGTCGTTGCAGTCGCGCGATCAGTCATCACACCCACCCGCATGGACAAAAATCTATTGCCCGATAGCAGGTCGCGCTGCACGTTGCACTCAACGGGGTGCGCCGCACGCAAGGCGACCTTGATTTATGAACCGTGAGAGCGCGCCATGACCACACTGACCGAGGCAGAGATCCAGCACTTCGCCGAGACCGGGTGCATCACCCTCCCTGATGCTGTGACGCACGAGCAGGCCGATGCACTGCGCGGAGCCTTCGCCGGATGGGTTGAGGAGAGCCGCAGCCACGACGCGCCCTACGGTGAAAGCTATGATGGTCGCGCCCGCTTCGACGTCGAGCCGGGTCACAGCGCCGAGCACCCCGCGCTCCGCCGCGTCGCTTCGCCGACGGAGATAGACGCTGCGTACTGGGAGGTCGCGCGCAACAGCCGGATGACCGGAATGGTCGCAGACCTCATCGGGCCGAACGTGCGCTTCCATCACTCGAAGATCAATTCGAAGTTGCCGGGAACCGCAACGACCGTGAAATGGCATCAGGATTTCACGTTTGATCCTCACTCCAACGATGACGTGATCACCGCACTGCTTTTCCTCGATGACGTGACGGAGGAAAACGGTCCGCTGCAAGTCGTCCCCGGCACACACCGCGGCAAACTCTACAGCCTCTGGCAGAACGGCACGTTCACCGGCGCCATCGAGCCGGACGCTTCGGAGGATTTGGAGGCTCGCTCGCAAACCGTGACGGGACCGGCCGGGAGCGTCTGCCTGATGCACGGCCGCCTCGCCCACGCGTCCGCCGCCAACAGCTCATCGGCCCCGCGCACGCTCTTTATCTCCGTTTTCGCCGCCGCCGACGCCATCCCGCTTGCGCCCAACCCGGTGCCGAGTGTGCACATGGGTGAGATCGTGCAGGGAACGGAGCCGGGCCGCATTCGCTCCGTGCCATTCGAGATGGAGCTTCCGGAATTCCCGAAAGGCGCATCGTTTTTCGCGCAGCAGGCAGAGCAAAAGCCCGAGGCGACCGCAGGTCAGCCCGCGTGACGTTCAGGCTGAATGCGACCCTCGCCGCCGACACACACCCGGTCATCGACCTCCCGCTCTCCACCGCGCTGCTGATGAACGACAGCCGCTTTCCCTGGCTCATCCTTGTACCGCGGATCGAGAATGCCCGCGATCTGATCGATCTGTCACGGAAGGAGCGTGACGCACTCTGGCCGGAGATCGACGCCGCCACACGTGCGCTCAAACACCATGCCGAAGAACACGCTAGCGTCGACAAGATGAACGTCGCATCGCTCGGCAACATGGTCCCACAGCTGCACATCCATATCATTGCCCGCCGGACTTCGGATGCCGCCTGGCCTCGCCCGGTCTGGAACGAAGGCACCGCCGTTCCATATGAACCCACCACGCGCGATCAGATCGTCGCCGCCGTGAAAGCGCGCCTCACTCTTCCCGCAGAGCCCGAAATCGGGATATGACCGACCGCGCACCACGCGACGCCATCGCTGGCGCACCACGAACTTCCAGGGCCCGTGAGGACAGAACACCCGCAATGCTAGAATTGACTCCGGCCCCGACGATCGACCGTGCCGCACATCTCCGCGCAGACAAGGACTGGATGGCAAAGGCGCAAACGAGCGCGACCGCCCGATACTTCATCACCGTCGACGAGGCACCAGCGATCGTCGCGAACGAAGAGCGGACCAAGGCGAGCATTCGCTGGTTCACATATGCCGACATCGAGAAATTCGATTTCATCCGCGAAATCCCGATCTTTCTCGGCCTCGACGAGAACGAACACCCGGTCTTTGCCCTGAACATCACGGAACATCGCTCACGCATCATGCCGGGGGGGCCCTTTACGCTGAAGCCATGGGTCGATCTGCGCAGTCTCGCCGTGCAAGGCGTGATGTCGCTGGAAGAACTGTCCCTTGTCGGCATGGCCAAAGCCGTGACCGCGTGGCAGCAGACAGCCCGCTGTTGCGGCTTTTGCGGCGGCACCACCAACATTCGCGACGGCGGATGGCGGCGCAAATGCTGGTCGTGCGAGCGACAGTTTTTCCCGCGCATGGACCCGGCCGTCATCATGCTGGTCACCGACGGCGATCGTTGCATCCTCGCGCACGAGGAGCGCTTTCCCGACAAGATGTATTCGACGCTCGCCGGCTTCGTTGAGCCGGGCGAAAGCTTTGAGGACGCTGTGCGTCGCGAGGTCCGCGAGGAAGTCGGGATTACCGTCGGCGAGGTATCCTACCTCTCAAGCCAGCCGTGGCCATTCCCGCACTCCCTCATGATCGGCTGCCTCGGTGTCGCGGAAACGACCGAGATCACGCCAGACCCGACGGAGATCGCCGACGCGCAGTGGTTCACCCGTGATGATATCGCCGCGATCCTCGACAACCGCCACGCCGACGACATTACAGCACCGATGTCGTGGTCGATCGCACACAAGCTGATGCGCCACTTTGTTGATACGCCTGCTGGCTGACAGCTCCTACGAGGCAAGCGCTGCCCGCGCACGTTCGAGATCCTCAGGCGTATCCACGCCGAGCGGAACCGTATCCACGATCGCCACGTCAATTCGCATGCCGGCCTCGAGTGCACGCAACTGCTCAAGGCGCTCACGCTGCTCAAGCGGCGATGGAGGCAGCGTCACAAACGCTTCAAGCGCACGCCGACGATAGGCGTAAATGCCAATGTGGTGGTAGAGCGGCCCATCACCAAAAGGCGCCGTCGCACGTGTGAAGTAGAGCGCACGCAGTCGCGCGCCGTCGGCATCGAGCGGCGTTCCGACAACCTTCACCACAGCCGGGTTGTCACGCTCTTCATCACGCACAATCTCCGCGGCGAGCGTACCGATATCGACCGCCGGATTGTCCAGCAGCCCTGCAACGTCCCGGACGAGTCGCGCCTCCAGCGTCGGAAGATCACCCTGCAGGTTGACGATGGTCGCAGCCTCGGAGACACCATCGAGCTGGCGCACCGCTTCGAAAATTCGGTCGGAGCCACTCGGATGATCGACACGCGTCAACACAGCCCGACCACCAGCCTGCGTAATCGCGTCCGCAATCTCCGCATTGTCGCACGCCACAATGACTGGCCCGCAATCCGCCTCCACTGCCCGGCGCCAGACATGAACAATCATCGCCTCGCCGTGGATGTCGGCAAGCGGCTTGCCGGGCAGACGCGTCGCCGCAAAGCGCGCCGGGATAACGATGATGACGTCGCTCATGGCTCGCGCAGTCTCCAGTTACCGAGGGAGTTGCCAGGGCTTGTCGGGCGCAGCGGCAATATTTCGCCCCTCACCGTTCGCGGCCCATGTTGCACGCCCGGAACAAACACGCATATACCCGGTGCGTGCTCAATACCGCGCAGCGCGACCGCACGCTGCCACGTACGACAATCGCTCTCTGTTCGGAAGTGACGCTCATGGACTCGTTTGAATTCAACAAGATCGCTGGCGCCGTGCTCGCGGCCCTGCTGCTGGTGTTTGGCACGCGAACGCTGATCAACGAGATTCGCCACGACAAGCCGCTCGAACAGCAGGCACTCGTCGTCGAGATTCCGGACGAAGCACCAGCAGGCGAACCAGAGCCGGCCGAGGAAACGGTCGATATCGCAACGCTGATCCCCGCCGCATCCGTCGAAGGCGGTGAAAAGCTATTCAAACGCTGCGTCGCGTGCCACACGAACTCGGCGGGCGCACCGCACCGCGTGGGTCCCAATCTCCATGCTGTCGCTGATCGCGACATCGGCAGTGCTGCAGGTTTCTCATATTCCAAAGCGCTGTCTGAGAAGGACGGCACGTGGGACGTCTCGGCCCTCGATGGCTTTCTCCTGAACCCCAAGAAGTGGGCACCGGGCACGAAAATGGCTTACGCCGGTCTCAAGAAGCCAAACCAGCGCGCCGACATGATCAAGTATCTGCAAAGCCTTAAATAGCCGACCAGATGCAAATGGGGTTGGCAGGTCGCCAGCCTCAGACCCGGTGCATATGTGCGTCACGTTGCGCCCCCGGCGATCACGGGCACGCCATCTTTCTGAACGAGTTTTAACTTGGCCGGATCGGACCGGCCGGGTCATGGTGACCTCAAAGCACGGTCTGGCATCCACCCGGCCAACGCCTTTGATGCAGGACCACCGCCCACATGACGCACACGTCGTTCTCCCCCTCACCGTTCCTCAGCACAATCGCCGCCGCTTCTGGCCTCGCCATGATGACAGCGGGGCTCGCCCCGGCAACCGCGCAGGAAGCGACCACCCCCGCGCCCGCCACCGCTGAGGTCGAGACGACGCAACCCGCATCTGAGCGAAAGTGGCACCACGCGCTCTCCCTCGTTGGCAAACCTGCCATGCCGGAAGGGTTCGACGCGTTCCCGTGGGCCAATCCGGATGCCCCGAAGGGCGGAGCAATCCGACGCGCACAGATTGGATCGTTCGACAGTCTCAACGCCTTCAGCTTCAAGGGCGACCGCGCCGCGGGCATCGCGCTGATCTACGAAAGCTTGATGACCTCAAGCCTCGATGAACCATCGACGGAATACGGGTTGATCGCCGAAGCCGTGAGCCACCCGGATGATTATTCCTCCGCTACCTTTCGCCTGCGGCCGGAAGCACGGTTTCACGACGGGAAGCCCATCACCATCGACGATGTGATCTTCAGCCTGGACGCGATCAAATCCGCGCATCCGTTCTGGAAGGCGTATTACAAGAACGTGACGTCAGCCGAGAAAACCGGCGAGAACGAAGTCACCTTCACGTTCGACCAGAAGGGCAATCGAGAGCTCCCGCACATCATGGGCCAGCTCTACATCCTGCCGAAACATTTCTGGACCTCAAACGGTCCGGACGGAGAACCGCGGGACATCACGAAGTCCTCGCTGGAGGTGCCGCTTGGCTCCGGCCCCTACAAGATCACCAAGGTCGATGCCGGGCGCTCTCTCACCTTCACGCGCGTAGAGGATTACTGGGCCAAAGATCTCCCGGTGAACCGCGGACAGTACAATATCGCGACCATCACGGATGAATATTACCGGGACTCGACGGTCGCGTTCGAAGCCTTCAAGGCCGGGCGCATTGACTTCCGGTACGAGAATACATCGAAAATCTGGGCATCAAGCTACGACTTCCCGGCCGTGAAAAACGGCTTCGTGAAGCGCGAGGAAATCACGCTCAAAAATCCGTCCGGCATGCAGGCGTTCGTCTTCAATTCTCGCCGCCCCGCATTGAAAGACCCTCGCGTACGTCGCGCCATGAATCTCGCCTTCGATTTCGAGTGGACGAACAAGAACCTTTTCTCCAGCCTCTACCAGCGCACCGGTAGCTTTTTCGAAAATTCCGAACTTGCCTCGAGCGGCCTGCCTTCGGGTCTCGAACTGGAAATCCTTGAGACGGTCCGCGCGGACGTTCCCCCGGCGGTGTTCGCAGAGGAATACAAGAACCCGCGCACCGACAATGGCGGCTCACTGCGTGCCAACATGAAGAAGGCGACCGAGCTACTCGCGGAGGCCGGGTACAAAATCCAGCAGGAAGCGATCGCCGACCCGGACTGCGGGTTTTTCTGCGGCCTGATGAAATCGGTTGGCCTGAAATCCGACAAGACGAAACGCGTCTTGCGCGGCCCCGATGGACAACCACTGAAACTCGAGATCATGCTCGTCTCACCGTTGTTCGAACGGATCGCCCTGCCGTGGATCGAAAATCTCAAACGCCTCGGCATTGACGTTGGCGCGCGTGTCTACGACAGCCCGCAATACGTCCGTCGGCTGCAGACCTTCGATTTCGATATTGTCTCCTCGCGCTTTGGTCAGTCGGAGTCACCAGGCAATGAGCAGCGGGATTTCTGGGGCTCGGAAGCTGCTGATCAGAACGGTGGACGCAACATTGCTGGGATCAAGAGCCCAGCCGTCGACAAACTGATCAATCGCATCATCTTTGCAAAAGACCGCGAGGAACTCGTTGCGGCAACGCGAGCGCTCGACCGGGTGCTGCTTCACAGTCACTACGTGGTGCCGCAGTGGTTTAACCCCGAGAGCTGGATCGCGTACTGGGACAAGTTCGGCCATCCAGAAAAGCTGCCATCACGCTCGATCGGCTTCCCCTCGGTCTGGTGGTTCGATGAGGCGAAGGCCGCGAAACTTGCCGAGGCCAGAAAGTGACCTCCTCCGCTGCGCAAAACGTTCTTCGACCTCGGTCCCGCGTCCTGTCACTGGCAACGTTGGCGCTCGCAGTCAGCATCTCGTCGCCACTCGCTGCGGCGCCCAGCCATGGCGTCTCGGCGTTCGGCGAATTGAAGTACCCAAAGGACTTCGCGCACTTCGCATACGTCAACCCGGAAGCTCCGAAAGGCGGGCGACTGTCGATGATCGGCACCGCAGCGCGCACCACCTTTGACAGCTTCAACGAGTTCATTGTGAAGGGCGTCCGCGCGCAAGGTCTCGCTCTGCTCTACGACACGCTTCTCACGCGCGCGTGGGATGAGCCAGATGCCGCCTATGGCTTGCTTGCTCGCGCCGTCGAACGCGCACCGGATGATAAGTCCGTCACATTTTACCTCCGCAAGGACGCACGTTTCGCCGACGGCAAACCCGTCACCGCCGCAGACGTCGTCTTCAGTTTTGAGACACTGTCAGACCCGATCAAGGCGCATCCCATCTACGCCACTCCGTTGCGCGACATCGCGAGTGCCGAGGCGGTCGACCCCCAAACGGTCCGCTTCACCTACAAGCCGGATCGCCAGACACGCGATCTGCCGCAACGCGTTGGCGCCATGCCGATTCTCGCCAGCCACTGGGTCAAGGCAAACGACTTTACGAAGTCCGGCCTGAACAAGCCTGTCGGCTCCGGTCCCTACGAGATCGCAGACTTCAAGCAGGGGCGTTACGTCACCTACCGACGGCGGGCGGACTATTGGGCAGCCGATCTCAACGTGAACCGTGGTCGCTGGAACTTCGAAGAACTGCGCTACGAATACTTTCGTGATCGCAATGCCGAGCTTGAGGCGCTGAAATCCGGCGAGTTTTTGCTCCGCGAGGAGTTCACATCCCGCACGTGGGCCACGGCTTACGACATTGCACAGGTGCGCGACGGCCGCATGATCAAGGAAGAGCTGCCAGACCTCTCCCCGTCCGGCTCACAGGGCTTCTTCTTCAACACGCGGAAGAAAAAGTTCTCCGACCCGCGCATCCGCGAAGCGCTCGGCTACGCTTTCGACTTCGAATGGACGCGAAAGACCCTGTTTTTCGGCGCCTACGAGCGGACGCACAGCTACTTTGAAAATTCGAGCATGCGGGCAGACGGCCCACCGTCCCCCGCTGAGCTGAAACTCCTCGAGCCATATCGCAACAAGCTCCCCGCACGCGTATTCGAGACCGCAATCGTCCCACCCGTGTCCAACGCCAGCGGCGCCGATCGCACGTTGTTGCGCAAGTCCCGCAAACTTCTGAAAGACGCCGGTGTCACGTTCGACAGCGGCAAGGCCACCCTCCCCGATGGCACGCCGCTCGATGTCGAATTTCTGATTTTCGCGCAGGGGTTTGAGCGGATCATCGCGCCGTTCGTCCAGAACCTGAAACGCATTGGCGTGCCCGCAAAAATATCGCGGATAGACCCGACAGCCTACGAACTCCGCAAACAGACCTTCGACTATGACGTGATCGTCCAGCGCCTCGTCTCGTCCAGCGTCCCCGGTCCGGAACTGCGAAATTTCTTCGGGAGCGAAGCCGCAGGACAAAACGGCAGTTTCAACCTCTCCGGCATCCGCGATCCGATTGTGGACGCGCTGATTTCGAACGTACTCAAAGCCACTGGGCGCAGTGAACTGGAGACCGCAACGCGCGCCCTCGACCGCGTGCTCCGTGCCGGTTTCTATTGGGTCCCGAACTGGTTCAACAAGACGCACCGCATGGCCTACTGGAACGTCTTTTCCCGGCCAGCCATCAAACCCGCATTCAATCGCGGGATCATCCAGACCTGGTGGCGGGATGATGAAAAGGCCGCGCGGATCGGCAAATAAAGCGATACCCTCCCAGCACTCACCGTCCAGAAGCGCATGCGCGTCACGGGCACTCACCGCAATGCATTCGTAGAGCCCGCTCATGGCCGCCTACATTCTCAAGCGACTTCTGCTGATCCTGCCGACAATGTTTGGCATCATGCTGATCAGCTTCACGATCATCCAGTTCGCGCCGGGCGGCCCGATCGAGCAGGTGATCGCGCAGGTCACCGGCACAGGCGTTGACGCGACTGCACGTATTGGTGGGACAGACTCGGGCGAGCTTGGCGGCGCAAGTGGTCAGGGCCAGTCACCCGACAGTGCCGTCAACTCGAAGTATCAGGGCGCGCGTGGCCTCGACCCGGAATTCATCAAGGAGCTGGAACGCCAGTACGGCTTCGACAAACCGGTGCACGAGCGCTTCGGCATGATGCTCTGGAATTACCTCCGGTTTGACTTCGGCGACAGCTACTTTCGCGACCGCCCGGTGATCGACCTGATCATCGAGAAGTTGCCCGTCTCCATCTCACTCGGCATCTGGCTGACGCTGCTCACCTACCTCATTTCGATCCCGCTCGGCATTCGCAAAGCGGTGAAAGATGGGGAGCGCTTCGATCTTTGGACCAGCACGGTTCTTGTCGTGGGTTACGCGATCCCGAGCTTCGTCTTTGCGATCCTGCTGATCGTGTTCTTCGCCGGAGGGAGCTATCTCGACTGGTTCCCCCTTCGCGGCCTGCACTCGGAAAATGCTGACCAGCTCGGATGGTTCGCGTGGATCCTCGACTACTTCTGGCATCTCGCGTTGCCATTGATCGCCATGGGTGTCGGAGCATTCACGACGCTGACACTGCTCACAAAAAACTCCTTCCTCGACGAGATCGGCAAGCAGTACGTGATCACGGCACGCGCGAAGGGGCTGACCGAACGCAAGGTGCTGTACGGGCACGTCTTCCGCAACGCGATGCTGATTGTCATCGCAGGCTTCCCGGGCGCATTTCTCGGCGCCTTCTTCGGGTCATCCCTGCTGATCGAGACGATCTTCAGCCTCGATGGCCTTGGCCTTCTTTCCTTCGAGGCCGTGATCGCGCGCGACTATCCGGTCGTGTTCGCAAACCTCTATATCTTTTCGCTCTTCGGCCTGGTCGTTCAGCTCATCACCGATCTAACCTACACCTGGATTGATCCGCGCATCGACTTTGAGACGCGGGAGGTCTGAACATGAGCGACGCAGAAACACACAAACCATCCAACAGCCGCCTGCGCGATCTCTTCGGCCTGCGCACATGGTTCCGCGATATCGCACGCAACCCGATCAACCAGCGCCGCCTCGAACTCTTTCGCGCAAACCGGCGTGGCTACTGGTCATTCTGGCTGTTCATCAGCCTTTTTGTCCTCTCGCTGTTCGCTGAGCTGATCGCCAACGACAAACCGATCATGGCCACCTACAAGGGAGAGTTGCTGTTCCCGGTGCTCGTTGACTATCCGGAAGAAAAATTCGGCGGCTTCTATGCCACCACCGACTATCGCGATCCGGAGATTTACCGCGAGATCGACGACAACGGATGGATGCTCTGGCCGCCGATCAGTTACAGCTATCGCACCATCAATCGCGAGCCGGCCGGCCCTGCGCCCACACGGCCGTCCTGGTTGATGACCAAGGACGAGCGCTGCAAGCAATACGCGGATGGCGTCAACGACCTCAATTGCTCGGTCTGGAACTGGAACTGGCTCGGCACGGACGACAACAGTCGCGATGTCCTCGCCCGAGTGATCTACGGCTTCCGCCTCTCCGCCATCTTCGGCCTCGTGCTGACAATCCTCTCCTCCATCATCGGCATTGCCGCCGGTGCAGTGCAGGGCTACTTCGGCGGGCGTGTCGATCTTTACTTCCAGCGCTTTATCGAACTGTGGACGTCCATGCCGCAGCTCTTCATCCTGCTGATCATCGCCTCGCTTGTACCGCCCAGCTTCACCAGTCTGCTGATTATCCTCCTGCTGTTTTCCTGGGTCAGCCTCGTCGGCGTGGTGCGGGCCGAGTTCCTGCGCGGCCGCAATTTTGACTATGTCCGCGCCGCCCGCGCGCTCGGCCTCTCCGATTTCAGGATCATCACCAAGCACCTGCTGCCGAACGCCATGGTCGCCACCGTCACCTTCATGCCATTTATTCTCTCAGGCTCTCTGGTGACGCTAACCGCGCTTGATTTCCTCGGTCTCGGGCTGCCGGTCGGCTCCCCCTCACTCGGCGAGCTTCTGGCGCAGGGCAAGAACAATCTCCACGCACCATGGTTGGTACTGACGGCGTTCTTCAGCGTCTTCCTCATGTTGGCCCTGCTCGTCTTTGCGGGCGAAGCCACGCGCGATGCGCTTGATCCGCGCAAGACATTCAAGTGAGCCTGACCATGGACGCCACGCCACAGCCTGATCCGAACGTGACGGAAACGAACGACGCGCCACTCCTCGACGTCCGTGATCTGTCGATCGATTTCACGCAGGGCGACGCGGTCACGCACGCGGTGAAGAACGTGTCGTTCCAGATTGGCCGCGGCGAGACCGTCGCGATTGTCGGCGAGTCCGGCTCCGGCAAAACCGTATCGGCGCTCTCGGTGATGCAGTTGTTGCCATCGGCCGCGAGCCATCCGAGCGGCAGCATCCACTTTGGCGGCCATGATCTGATCACAGCCGATGGCGATGTGCTCCGCGACATCCGCGGCGACCAGATCTCGATGATCTTTCAGGAGCCGATGACCTCGCTCAATCCGCTCCACACGATCGAGCGCCAGGTTGGGGAGATGATCCGCCTGCATTCCGGTCTGGACGATGACGCTGTGCGCGAGCGCGTGCTTTATCTCCTCGACCGCGTCGGCATCCGGGATGCCGAGAGCCGCCTGGAATCCTACCCGCACCAGATGTCCGGCGGTCAAAGGCAGCGTGTCATGATCGCGATGGCACTCGCCAACGAACCCGATCTGCTGATCGCCGATGAGCCAACAACGGCACTCGATGTCACGATTCAGGCGCAGATCCTTGAACTGCTGAACGAGCTCAAGGCCGAGTTCGGCATGTCGATCCTACTGATCACGCACGACCTTGGCATCGTCCGCAAAATGGCCGCACGCACTTACGTGATGAGCCAAGGCGAAGTGGTGGAGAGCGGCGAGACAGACCGCCTCTTCGACGCTCCCGAGCATCCTTACACGCGCCATCTCCTTGCATCCGAACCAAGCGGTGACCCGCCAGCGCCAGATCTGCAGGCACCTGTTCTCGTCGAAACGGATGATCTGAAAGTCTGGTTTCCCATCAAAACCGGATTTTTCCGCCGGACGACCGGCCACGTCAAAGCCGTCAACGGACTGACCTTAAAACTCCGCGCCGGTCAGACGCTCGGCGTCGTTGGAGAGTCAGGGTCCGGCAAGACAACCCTCGGTCTCGCACTGCTGCGACTGATCTCTTCTGACGGCGAGATTTCGTGGAAGGGCCAGCGGATCGACGGCTACGATTCAGGCCAGATGCGTCCCTTGCGAAAGGATATGCAGGTCGTTTTCCAGGATCCATATGGCTCGCTGAGCCCGCGCCTCTCGATCGGTCAGATCATCGAGGAAGGGTTGATCATCCAAAATCCCGAACTCGACTACGACGAGCGTCGCGACCGCGTGCGGGTTGCGCTTGAGGAGGTCGGTCTCAGCGCCAGCCAGCAGGATCGCTATCCACACGAGTTCTCCGGCGGTCAGCGCCAGCGCATCGCCATCGCACGCGCTATGGTCCTCAAACCGGACTTTATCATGCT
>JBCAXC010000026.1:0-12742 GCA_038534255.1 Pseudomonadota bacterium | reverse complement strand
CCGCTCTGCTGAGCAGAGCGGGCGGGGATCATAATTCTCGTTAGCGGGTCGATTGTTCGCCCCGCAGTGTCACAGTGCCGAAACATATTGCGGCTATGCTGACGCGAACCAGGACTTCTAATATCCTCCTCCAATGCTTCAGCTTTATCTCCTCCGTCATGCAAAGTCCGACTGGAGCGCCGACTACAAGCGCGACGAGACGCGCCCGTTGAACAGCCGGGGCATCGCCGCGGCACTACGGGTCGGTGTGTTCATGAAGCAGCGCTCCATCGTGCCAAACCGGGTGTTGTGCTCTCCGGCCAAGCGCTCGCGCGAAACCCTCAAGTTGCTGCGGCAAAGCTGGAAGGACAAACCGGCAATCTCGGTCCTGCCGGAGCTTTATCTCCAAGGGCACGAGGCGATCATCGACGCGATCCGCGACGAAGGTGGCAAGGCCCGGCGCCTGCTTGTGACCACGCACAATCCGGACATCGCCGATACGACGCTCGCGCTCATCGCGAAGAGCCAACGCAAGACAAGTGAGACGATCGGCAAGTTTCCAACCGCGGCGCTCGCCTGCCTTGCCTGTCCGATTGAACGGTGGCGCGATCTCGAGCCTCGTTCAAGCACACTGATCGCCTTCATACGCGCAAAAGAAATTCGATAGCTTGATCGCCGTGTGACCGCGGCTTGATAAACGGGCGGCCCTTGCTAGAAACGAGGCATGCTCACGCTCATCGACAACTACGACAGCTTTACGTGGAACCTCGTGCATTTCATCGGGGATCTCGGTGTGAAATGCCGGGTCTACCGGAATGACGAAAAGTCGGTCTCAGCCGTGCTTGCGGAAAAGCCGTCGGCGATTGTGTTGTCACCCGGTCCGTGCACGCCGGACGAGGCCGGCATCTGCCTCGATCTGGTGAAACGCGCGAAGGGCAAGGTGCCGATCTTCGGGGTCTGCCTCGGCTACCAATCGATCGGTCAGGCATACGGCGGGCGCATTGTGCGTGCTCCCACTCTGATGCACGGAAAGCGCTCTGACGTGACGCATGGCGGCACCGGACTGTTCGACGGGATCAGATCGCCGATCCGGGTGACGCGTTATCATTCGCTGATGCTGGATCGGAAAACCCTGCCGGATGATCTCGAAGCAACGGCGCAGACCGATGATGGTCTGCTCATGGCTGTCTCGCATGTGAAGCACCCTGTGCACGGTGTTCTGTTTCACCCCGAGAGCGTCGCATCAGAGGCCGGGCACGCGATTATCGCGAATTTTCTCGACATCGCCGGTATTCGCCGTCATGCCCACACGCCGGAAATAGCGCGCCCCGCGCAGGTGGCCTGAGCGCGCGCCCGGCGCAAGTCTTTCAAGAGTTCCGCGATGTCCGATCTCAAACCGTTCGTCCACATGGTCGCCAATGGCGATACGCTCAGCCGGGACGACGCGGCCCGCGCGTTCGATATCATGATGTCGGGCGAGGCGAGCGCCGCGCAGATCGGTGCGTTCTTGATGGCGTTGCGGGTGCGCGGCGAGACCGTTGACGAGATCACTGGCGCCGCTGAGACGATGCGGGCCAAGGCGCTTGCCGTCGAGGCACCGCCTGGCGCGATCGACACGGCTGGAACGGGTGGCGACGCGAAAGGCACCCACAACATCTCGACATGCATGGCGTTTGTGGTCGCCGGTTGCGGTGTTCCGGTCTCGAAACATGGCAACAAGTCGATCTCGTCAAAGTCGGGCTCGGCGGATGTGCTCGGCGCGCTCGGCGTACAGCTCGATGTTGCGCCAGACGTTATCGCACGTTCGATCCGCGAGGCCGGGATCGGATTCATGTTTGCGCCCGCCCATCACGCGGCGATGCGCCATGTCGGTCCCGTGCGGCAGGAACTTGCGACGCGGACGATTTTCAATCTGCTCGGGCCGCTTTCCTGCCCCGCGCGCGCAAAATATCAGGTCATTGGCGTGTATGCGCGCGACTGGCTGGTGCCGCTTGCCGAGACAATGCGCAATCTTGGGTCCGAGCGCGTCTGGGTCGTGCATGGCTCTGACGGGCTGGATGAGTTGACGACGACGGGCGTGACGTATGTCGCAGAACTCAAGGGCGGTCAGATCCGCGAGTTCGACGTAACGCCACAGGAGATCGGATTGCCGGTCGCGCAGCCCGAGGCACTGCTCGGCGGCGAGGCCGAGGAGAATGCCGCCGCCATCCGTGCGGTGCTCGACGGTGCGCCCGGGGCGTTTCGTGATATCGTCGTGCTCAACGCGTCTGCTGCGCTGGTGGTGGCCGGTAAGGCGACCAATCTCACGGACGGTGCCGCGATGGCGACGCACGCGATCGACAACGGTGCAGCGCGCGGGGCGTTGACCAGGCTTGTGGCGATCACGAGCGGCGCTGCGTGAGCGCGACGACGGAGCTGAATTGATCCATGACTGACGTCCTGACACGCATCTGCGCCTACAAGCGGGAAGAAGTGGCGGCTGGGAAAGCGGCACGCTCGTTGAGTGATGTGGAGGCCGTGGCACGCGAGGCCGGATCGGTGCGCGGGTTTGCGCGTGCACTCGCTTCCAAGCACGCTGAAGGACGCCCGGCGTTGATCGCCGAGATCAAGAAAGCCAGTCCTTCGAAAGGCCTGATCCGGGAGGATTTTCATCCGCCGGAGCTGGCGCGTGCCTATGAGCGCGGCGGCGCGACCTGTCTGTCAGTGCTGACAGATGCGCCGTCGTTTCAAGGCGCGCCGGAGTTCATGGTGGCGGCCCGCGCGGCCACGCAACTCCCGGTGTTGCGAAAAGATTTCATGGTCGACACCTATCAGGTGGCGGAAGCGCGGGCTTGGGGCGCGGATTGCATTCTGGTGATCCTGGCGTGCACGGACGATGCGTTGGCGGGCGAGCTTGTCGACGCGGCGCAGCACTGGAACATGGATATTATTGCCGAGGTCCATGATGCCGACGAGCTTGAGCGCGCGATGGCGCTCGACGGCGTTCTGCTTGGGATCAACAATCGCAACCTGCGCACCTTCGAGACCACGCTGACGACGACCGAGGAGCTGGTATCGCGCATCCCCGATGGCCGTCTCGTGATCGGTGAGAGCGGCATTGCCAATGCGGCCGATGTCGCGCGGCTCCAGCGCGTCGGCGTGAACACATTCCTCGTTGGCGAGAGCCTGATGCGCCACGCCGATGTCGCGGCGGCGACCGAAGCGTTACTCGCGAGCGAGGTCGCCACGGCATGAGTGATGCCCCCGCACTTTCGCACCTCAATGCGCGCGGCGAGGCCGAGATGGTCGATGTGGCGCCGAAGGAGGTCTCCTCCCGCACGGCCGTCGCGGAAGGGTATGTCGTGATGCAGCGTGGCACGCTCGCGATGATTGAGGACGGAACCGCCGCCAAGGGAGACGTGATCGCGACGGCGCGCATCGCCGGGATCATGGCGGCAAAGCGCACGTCCGATCTCATCCCGCTCTGCCATCCGCTCGCAATCTCGAAAGTCGCCGTCACATTTGCCGCCGAGCCGGACGCGGATGACGACATTGCCCGCATGCACGTCGAGGCGCTGGTGAAGGTCGAGGGCAAGACCGGGGTCGAGATGGAGGCATTGACGGCGGTCTCGGTCGCCTGCCTGACGATCTACGACATGCTGAAGGCGGTCGACAAAGAGATGCGGTTCGAGGGTGTTCGGCTCGTGGAGAAAAAAGGCGGGCGCTCCGGTCACTACGTGGCCGACACCCCCGCAGACAAGTGAGCGCGCAAAAACCCCTGCTGAGTGTGGACGCTGCGACGGACGCAATTCTTCGCGACGTTGCGGTTGCACCGGGTGAAGACATTGCGATTGAGGCGTGCGCCGGACGGACGCTGAAGACGCCACTGATTTCGGCTATCGATCAGCCTCCGTTCGCAGCTTCCGCGATGGATGGATATGCGGTCCGCGCTTCTGATATCGATCTTTCGAAGGGCGACGCGGGAACCTCGCTCAACGTGGTCGGTGAAGCGGCAGCCGGACATCCATTCGCTGGCGCGCTGGCACCGCGCTCGGCGGTGCGGATTTTTACTGGCGGCATGCTCCCAGATGGTGCCGACACTGTCCTGATCCAGGAAAACGTGGCTCGGTTGTACGGATGGCATCGCCATCCGTACAACCGAGCCTGTCACGCCGGGGCAATGGGTGCGGCCCGCCGGGGGAGATTTTTCCGCAGGGCAGACGCTCGTCGAGGCCGGCACCGTGATGACCGCGCGAGATGTCCTGCTTGGCGCTACGGCCGGGCATGGCCGCTGCACTGTTGTCCGCGCGCCAAAGGTCGGCATTCTTGCGACAGGTGATGAACTCGTCGCGCCGGGGAACGCGCTCGCTGCAGGGCAGATTTTTTCTTCCGTTCCCGCGGGTCTTGCCGCACTGGTCACAGCGTTCGGTGGCATCCCCGTCCCACTCGGGATCGCGCAAGACACGCCAGATGCGCTCGCTGCGGGACTCGCCAACGCTGAGGCCTGTGAGGTGCTCATGACGATCGGCGGCGCGTCGGTCGGCGACCATGATCTGGTTCATGCGGCGCTACGTGACTGGGGCGTGGATCTCAATTTCTGGAAGATTGCAATGCGGCCCGGCAAGCCTTTGATGTACGGGCGACGACTGTCGTCGGCGGGTGAACAGCACGTGATCGGCCTGCCCGGCAATCCTGTCTCAGGGATGGTCTGTGCCCGTATTTTCGTCGCGCCTCTGCTCGCAGCGCTGCTCGGGCGCTCCCGTGAAAGCCTTCAGTCTCAATACCTGCCGCTTGCCGCCTCACGCCCGGCCAACGGACCGCGGCGACACTACATGCGCGCGCGGATCGAGGTGAGTGGCACGGGTGTGCGCCAGGTGCGCGCTTTGGCGCGTCAGGACAGTTCGTTGACCAGTGTGCTCGCTGCAGCGAATGCGCTGATCGATACGCCGGCAGATGCGCCGGAGACCGAAGGCGGAGCGATGGTGGAGGTTTTGCCGCTCGATTTTTGACGTGCAAGACCAAGGGGGCGGCGCACCTTTTGCAGTGTCGCGCGCACCCCGCCATCGGAGCCCGCCATGACCCAAGTCGCCATCCTCGCCGCGCTCATTTTCGTCGCATGGCTCGAGGCGTGGGCCAACAGCTGACCGGCGCACGCCTTTGTCAGCATCCAAAACATCAGTGAGCAGGAAGTGGGGACGGCCCCGATCCCCAATTACCAGGACCGCCCCGGACCACCACACGCCATCTGCATCGGCGCCCCCGCCGAGCCACGACGACCCGGCGAAGAACACCGGGGCGGTAGTCAGTGCCGACACAATCACGGGTTGCAGAGCCGGTCGCAACTATCGGGTTTCCACATTGAGCGTGTCTCGACTCACGCGTGCTCGCTTGGCAAAACTCTCTTGCGGAACAACATGGGAACATCTACGGTGTTCTTGGTTTGTACGGTGAGTCGCGTTGACGCAACGGCGGCGCGCTGGTTCTGGCGATTGTCCGGTGCGGCAGCGCGCGGCGAATACGACAGGGGACAAGATGCTGACACCCAAACAACGTGACCTGCTCGCTTTCATCAAGGCGCGGCTAGACGCGACCGGCGTTCCGCCGTCGTTCGACGAGATGAAGGTGGCGCTCGATTTGAAGTCGAAGTCGGGCATTCACCGCCTGATTATCGCGCTGGAAGAGCGCGGATTTATTCGTCGCCTGCCCAACCGGGCGCGCGCACTCGAAATTCTGAAACTGCCCGAGTCTCTTGACGGAGACACGGTTGCGCGTACGGGAGCAACGCCGGAGGGCAAGGGAATGGCATCACAACGTGGATTTGTGCCGAGCGTGATCGAGGGCTCCGGTGGTCGGGAGCTTGAGCGCATTGAGGGGCAGCACTTCGGTCAGGCCGTCCCGCTGATGGGTCGCATTGCCGCCGGTGTGCCGATCAGCGCGATCCAGGATCACAGTCGCGATGTCGACGTCCCGCCGGATTTGATCTCGCGTGGGGAGCACTATGCACTCGAGGTCAAAGGCGATTCGATGATCGATGCAGGGATCCACGACGGGGATCTTGTGATCATTCGCAAGGCGAACACCGCGCAGAATGGCGACATCGTTGTCGCGCTGGTGGATCAGGAAGAAGCGACGCTAAAGCGCCTACGCAAGAAGGGCGATCAGGTCGCGCTCGAGGCCGCGAACGAGGCCTACGAGACCCGCATTTTCGGCCCGGATCGCGTGGACGTTCAGGGTGTGCTTGTGGGTTTGATCCGCCGCTACTCCTAGACGTCTGTATACCGGGTGCACGGGTGGCGTGTGTCAGCGGGACCAGGGGCGCACGCCGCGGGCTTCCGCTACGGTTCGTGTCGTGATGGTCCCATTGGCGGCGATAAAAAGACTGTGGACGCCGCCACGCAGCATTGCGCCACGATCGAGCACCAGTTGTGCCGACGGGCATGGTAGGGCCTGGTCAAACGTCATCACGATGATATCGGCACGGCGGCAATCCTCGGCTACGCTTGCTGGTGTTCGCGGCATCGCGAGATTAAGTCCGCGCACATGGGTGGTGCAGCCGGTGTCATCACACGTAAAGCTGCGGCCGCGCTGCTTCGCTGCGGGGATTTCGAGTGTCCCGTCTGCTTCCATCCAGCGTTCGATCTCGAATGCTCCGCCACGGCCTGGCGAAACATCGAGTGCGCCATCATCGCCGCGCACGGCAACAAGCGCGCCTTCGCGTCCAATGAGAACGTCGGGCGCTGCCTGAACACCGCCTAGCGCGAAGCCGAGCGCAACGGGTAGCAGCCCGGCGAAGCGCCATGCCCTGCGCCAGAGACAGATCCAGAGACCACCAAAGACCATTGCGGTGAACGCGGTGGGTGCCATCGCCGAGGTCGCACGAACCGATGAGGGAGAGGCCGAGACCATCGCGGCGACGGCCACCACCTGTTCTATGCCCCACGCCATGACCGCCAGCGCATAGCCTTCAAGGCCGAACGGGAGCGTGAGCAGTGTGACAAGTGCCATCGGCATGACCACCACTGTGAACACGGGCATTGCAAGGAGGTTCGCGATCAGACTGAGCTGGGCGACGCGATGAAAGTGGAATGCCCCAAACGGCGCGACCGCGAGGCCGGCGACGAACGTCGATACAAGCGTGCCGACAATCATCCCCTGCCCGGCGCGCAGCGGCATGTGCAGAAACGCCGGCATCAACGGCGGGGTGTGGATCTGCTGATCAGCGCGCGCCTCACGGCGTGCGGTCCACCATTCATAGAAAGCGACAAGGCCGACAACCGCTGCAAAAGACATCTGAAACCCGATTTCGAGCAGGTTCTCGGGCGCGATGAGGAGGATAATCAGAGCGGCAAGGGCCACGTTGCGCAGGGAGATTGCCGGGCGATCGAGCAGAATCGCGACGAGCATCAGGCCGATCATGATGGCCGCGCGCTGCGTCGCGACGGATGCGCCTGAGATGGCGAGATAGGCAACGCCGCCGATGAGCGCGCAAAGCGCTGCGGACTTCTTTATCCTCCCGTTGAGCGCCAGCGCTGGCACAGCGGCGAGCGCGCCACGCAACAGCCAGAACAATGCGCCCGCGATCATCGCCATGTGAAGCCCGGAAATCGCGAGCATGTGCGACAGGCCGGACCGGCGGAGATGTTCGAGCGTCTCTTCTGGCACCTTGCCGCGTTTGCCTACAATCAGCGCATTGATCACCGCGCCCGTCTCGCCCGGAACATGCTGCTCGATCCGGGTCGCAATGTCGGCGCGCAGACCGCCAATCCATCCGGTCTCGTCCAGCAGAGCCGGGCGGACAGGCAGACGCGCGGCGCGGACAGGCGGGGCGACGGCAAAACCGACGGCGCCGATTTGCTGAAACCAGGCGCGACGGGCGAAATCATAGCCGCCCGGTCGAACGGGGATGGGCGGCGGCTGCAGTGAGAGGCGCACGCTCAGCCCGTCGCCGACGCGCAGATCATGCGTGCCGGCCCATACGAAGCGAACGCGCTCAGGCCGCGCCATATCATCGATACCCTGAAGGGCGCGCAGGCGCATGGTGATCCGCACGCCGACCGGAAGACGGGGCTCGATCGCCTCGACAAACCCAGCCGCCATGCGCGCAGTGACAGGCTCCTTCAACACCGGAGCCGCGACCAGATGGGTGCGCGCGCTCGCGGCGAGGAGACCGGCAACCAGGCAGAAAGCAAGCCCGGTAACCACCGGTGCGAGCGTGCCGCGACGCCAGACAATGCGTGCGACGATCGTCAGCGCGAGAAGTCCGATCAGCAGCCAGACGCGTGGCTCGTGAAGAAGAGAAAAATAGATGCCAATGCCGGTTCCGAATGCGACCGGAACCCAAAGAAACCAGCGGGCTCGCTCATCTTCCAACGTGGTGAGGAGCGCGTTCACAGGGGTGGCCGCCGCCGCAGAAGCGCGAGGCGTGCGCCCAGCCGTGAGGCGTCGGCCACGCCAGACCGCAAGTCTCAGCGCTATACGGCCCAGCAGGTCGCTCCCCTCAGCCATTCGGGGTGGTCCGAGCGGAGGCGTGTGTGGTAGGCCACGCGCCACTGCCGCGCCCAAACAATCCCCCTACAATGCGAGACCCTGCGATGACCGCCGAGATCGTCACGCGCTTTGCTCCCTCCCCGACCGGTTACCTGCACATTGGTGGGGCGCGGACGGCCCTGTTCAACTGGTTGTTCGCCCGGGCGCACGGCGGGCGCTACCTGCTGCGCATCGAGGATACGGATCGCGCGCGCTCGACGGAGGCGGCCGTTGACGCGATCCTCGATGGGCTTGCGTGGCTCGGTCTGGATGCTGATGACGCTCCGGTTTTTCAGCATGCGCAGGCGGACCGCCATCGCGCGGTTGTCGAGCAGATGCTCGCAGCTGGAACGGCATATCGATGCTATGCGACGCCGGATGAGCTGGAGGAGATGCGCGCCGCCGCCAAGGCCGAGGGGCGACAGACGGCCTACGACGGGACGTGGCGCGATCGCGATCCGGCAGATGCGCCGGCAGGCGTTGCGCCGGCCATCCGCCTGAAAGCGCCGCGCACTGGCGAGACCATGATCCGCGACGCTGTGCAGGGCGACGTCGTGTTCCAGAATGAACACCTCGACGATCTCATTCTGCTGCGTAGTGACGGGACGCCGACATACATGCTCGCCGTCGTCGCCGATGATCATGATGCAGGGGTGACGCACGTCATCCGTGGCGACGATCATCTCAACAACGCGGCACGGCAGGCGCTCATCTACAGCGCGCTCAACTGGCCCTTGCCGACGTTTGCGCATGTGCCGCTGATACACGGACCGGACGGAAAAAAACTGTCAAAGCGCCATGGTGCGCTCGGCGTCGAGGCTTATCGGGAGATGGGATACCTCCCCGATGCGCTGGTCAACTATCTCGTACGGCTCGGGTGGAGCCACGGCGATCAGGAGATTTTTTCACGCGATGACCTGACCGAGCTCTTTTCTCTGGAGCCGATCGGCAAGGCCCCGGCGCGGCTCGACTTCGACAAACTGGCAAGTGTGAACGCGCACTACATCCGCGAGATGGATGACGCAGCGCTAGCGGCACAGTTCGAAGTGGCTGTGAACAACGGTTGGGTTGCCGACGCCGAGAGCTACACATTCGATGATGAGATCCGTGCGCGGCTTGTGCGGGCTATGCCGGCCTTGAAGGAGCGCGCGACGACAATCCCCGAGATTGGCGAGAAGGCAGGCTTCGCGTTCGCATCCCGCCCGATCACGATCGAGGCGAAGGCGCAGAAAATGCTGAACGCCGATAACATCGCGCATCTCGCCGCGCTGCGCCCCGCGTTTGAAACCGTCTCGCCATGGACGGCGGACGCGCTCGAGGCCCTCGTAAAAGGCTTTGCCGAGGAGGCGGAGATCGGGCTTGGGAAAATCGCTCAGCCGATCCGCGGCGCACTGACCGGCACACCGAATGCGCCCGGCATCTATGACTGTCTCTATGCGCTTGGTCGCGACGAGTCCCTCGCGCGGATCGACGATCAGCTCAGCGGCTGACGTGGCGAGAACATTTCGGGTACAGGCATGCACCCTCCATGTTGTACGTGCGCTTGCCGCAGTGCAGCAAACCGGTTACACGCTCGCTATGCACATTGCTCTGCGACTCCACTGACCCTCCGGTTTCCCAAGCGGACTCCGGCGTGCCGGGCCGTTGTCGTGTGGGATGTCGCCTGACCCGATTTTGAGGAGCCGAACCATGAGCGGAACCACGCCAGCCCCGACGACCGCTGACAATGATGCTGCTGCGGCAAAAATCTCGGTCAACGGCGAGCAGTACGACATGCCGATGCGCTCCGGCACGATCGGCCCTGACGTCCTCGACATCACGAAGCTCTACGGCCAGTCCGGCGCGTTCACCTATGATCCGGGGTTCACGTCCACGGCGAGTTGTGAATCCGAGATCACCTACATCGACGGCGGCAAGGGGGAATTGCTCTATCGCGGTTATCCCATCGATCAGCTCGCCGAACAGGGCAACTTTCTGGAGACCTGCTACCTGCTGCTGTGGGGCGAGTTGCCGTCACGCGAGGAATACAAGGACTTCGAGACGAAGGTCACGCGACACACGATGCTCCACGAGCAGATGTATCGCTTCTACACCGGCTTTCGTCGTGACGCCCACCCGATGGCGATCATGGTCGGCGTCGTTGGCGCGCTCTCGGCTTTCTACCACGACAGCACTGACATCCAGGACGAAGAGCAGCGCACGATCGCGTCGTACCGAATGATCGCGAAGATGCCGACGATTGCGGCGATGGCGTACAAATACTCCATCGGCCAGCCGTTCATCTATCCGCGCAATGACCTGGATTATGCGTCGAACTTTCTGAACATGTGCTTCGCCGTGCCGTGCGAGGTGTATGACGTCAACCCAATTCTTGCGCGCGCCATGGATCGCATCTTCGTCCTTCACGCCGATCATGAGCAGAACGCGTCGACCTCGACGGTGCGCCTTGCGGGTTCATCCGGGGCAAACCCGTTTGCATGCATTGCAGCGGGCATTGCGTGTCTCTGGGGCCCGGCGCATGGCGGCGCCAACGAAGCTGCGCTCAACATGCTGGAAGAGATCGGGACGGTCGACCGCGTGCCGGAGTATGTCGCGCGCGCCAAGGACAAGTCCGATCCGTTCCGCCTGATGGGTTTCGGACATCGCGTCTACAAGAATTATGATCCGCGCGCGAAAGTGATGCAGCAGACCTGCCACGAGGTACTCGACACCCTGCAGATCAAAGATGCACCGCGGCTCGAGGTTGCGATGGAGCTTGAGCGGATCGCGCTCGAAGACGAGTACTTCATCGAGAAGAAGCTCTACCCGAACATCGATTTTTACTCCGGCATCACGCTGCGGGCGATGGGTTTTCCATCTTCGATGTTCACCGTGCTCTTTGCGCTGGCCCGGACCGTCGGTTGGATTGCGCAGTGGCAGGAAATGATCACCGATCCGAGCCACCGTATCGGGCGCCCGCGTCAGCTCTACACGGGACCGACACGCCGCGACTACGTGCCCGTCGACCAGCGGGTCTGATCGCTCTCTCGCGCGCCGATCCTATGAGGGTTTGTGCGTGGTCATGAGATGCGCGGCGGCGATTCTTGCCGCCGCGTCACTTGGCGCGACGTCATCTGGCATGCGCATCCGCGCTTCGACCTCTGCCAGCGCGCGACGCTGGGTGGTGTGCGCATCTCCTCCGGTGAGCAGCGGTGAGAGGGCTGAGACAAGCTCCGCGGGCGTGCATTTCTCCTGTGTGAACTCAGGGATGACGTTCTCACCGAGGACGAGGTTTGGCAGGACGATCGATTGCGCCTTCACGAGAAAGCGAACCTGGGCCGCGAGCGCGTCAACCTTGTAGGCAATCACCATCGGTGTGCCCATCAGCGCGAGTTCAAGGCTCACTGTGCCGGACGCTGCGAGCGCGGCAGTCGCGAGCTTGAAGGTTTGCAGTTTCGCATCTGCACCTTCGACGACGTAGACGGGCAATCCTGAGCGGCGCAGTTCTCCGTCGATGTAATCGCGAACGTGCGGGAGTGCCGGGATCACAGTTTCAAAGTCGATGCCGGCGCCCAGCATGCGATCGACCGTGTCGAGAAACGGCCCCATGAGACGGCGGACTTCGCTACTGCGGCTGCCGGGCAGGAGCGCGAGTACCGGTTTGCCCGGACGGAGCTGGAGTTGCGCTTCGAGTGATGCCGTCTCAATCCCACGCATCGCATCGATGTTCTCGATCAGCGGATGGCCGACATAGCTGCACGGCGGACCGCCAAGCCTGCGGTGTGCGTCCGGCTCAAACGGCAGCAGTGCAAGGACGTGGGAGATGTACGCCGTCATCTTTGCCGCGCGGCCCGGCCGCCACGCCCAGACCGACGGGGAGACATAATCGATGATCGGAAGCCCGGGACGTTTGGCGCGGACACGCTTGGCGATCGGGTGCGTGAACTCCGGGCTGTCGACGATGACGAGGAGATCTGGATCGCTCGCGAGGATGTGGTCGACGGTTTGATAGACCCGTCGCACAATCGTCGGGAGACGCGCTGCGATCGCCAGTGGGCCCATCACCGCGACATCCTCCATCGGGAAGATCGATGTGAGGCCGGCGTTTGTCATCTCGGCCCCGCCGACGCCGGAGAAGCTCAGCGGCGGAAGTCGGCCGTCGCGAGAGAGGCGCTGTAACGCCTGCATCAGTGCTGCACCGAGGTGATCGCCCGAGTGCTCACCGGCGACGATCGCAATGTGGCGCGTTGCTCCCTTTTCAGGGCGTCCTTGATCGACA
>JBCAXC010000025.1:0-12757 GCA_038534255.1 Pseudomonadota bacterium | reverse complement strand
CCCACGGCAAAACCGCAAGCATCGGCACCGGGTCGGCCAACAAGGGCTTCGCGCTGCGCCGCGCCGTCGAAGCAGTGCGGAGAAAAACCGGTCTCGACACATGGCGAACGGTACGCCGCGAGGGCGCGCCCATCCCGATGAAACCACGCCGCGTCTGGGACAACGGTCGCAATGTTATCCTCGCAGGTGACGCCGCCGGCGTCGTCGCCCCAGCCTCCGGCGAAGGCATTTACTACGCCATGCTTTGCGGCGAGCTCGTCGCCAAGGCCACGGAGAATTTTCTCGCGACAGGTTCGGCGAAAGAGCTGTCCGTCGCACGTCGTCACTTCATGAAACGCCATGGACGGATTTTCTGGATCCTCGGGATCATGCAATATTTTTGGTACTCGAGCGAGAACCGGCGCGAGCGCTTTGTCTCGATGTGTGAAGATCCGGACGTTCAGCGCATCACCTGGCAGTCCTACATGCACAAGGAACTGATCCGTTCGTCGCCGTTCGCGCGGATAAAGATATTCGTCAAGGACACGGCACACTTACTGGGTCTGCGGGCGGCCTGATGCCAGAACGCGAAGTGCATCCGCCGTGCTGACAAGTCCGCTGATCGTCGACCTCATTCTGGGCCTGGTCGCCATTGAGATCGTTGTGCTCAGTCTGTGGCTTGGTCGCAGATCAGAGCTCTTCGCCCCGTTACCCGTCATCGCCAACGCGATGGCAGGCATCGGAATTCTGATCGCGCTAAAAGGTGCCCTTGCCGGGTCGCCATGGCCATGGGTGCCAACAGGACTGACGCTCAGCCTCGTCGCTCACCTCAGCGATCTCGCCCTGCGATGGAGATACGCCAGCACAGCGCAGAACACTGGGACGGAGGAATAGCTCAGCGCCCCGTCATTTCATCCGCGTACAGAGCGATTATCGGTGAAGACACGGCTCATCCATCCTGGAGCATCCGTCCGGCATCCTGAAGAAGCCCGCGCAGCGCCAACACCCGCAGGGCATCACCGTCGCACGGCAATCCCCGGCTCTGACGCCAGCCGTTGACCGCCGCCATCTCCTCGTCCGTCAACTGCACCTGCACGACGTGGCGTGCATGCGGAAACCGTCTCGCACCCATCTTTTCCTCCCTGGATTATCGATGGATTGCTGAATGTCCGGCGCGCGTCTGTTCTTGCGTTGCAGCATCGCGCCGCGAAAGTCGTCTCCCGTCTCAGAACGTCTACTTGCGAGGTCGCACGCTAACGGAAAGCCGACGGAGACAAAAGGGGGAATGCATCTAGTTCGGACGTGAGACGGGGCGAGTTTTTCGACGCAGGCCCGCAAGTGTCACCATGTTGCAGCGCACATCGGGCGATTCACGGCGCGGCAATCACCAGCTTTTGCCAAACGTTGTGTATGCAGTATATGTCCTCCGCCAAGAGGTCGGGCGCCGCGATGCACGCCTTCAGCTTGGCATGTGAAGCGTTGAAAGAGACCTGTCTGGAGGACCGTTCATGGATGAGAACGCAAGTGGCAGCGTGACGACCACCGCGCAAAATGCTGGCGACGTCGCGGCTCAGGCGTTGGGCCAGCTGGCCCCGCAGGCTTCCGACATCGCAGCCGTCACGCCGAACACGTTCGCGCTGCTCGGGCTGCTGTTTCTCGCGTATGGCCTGTGTCTACTGGCCTTCGCCATGACCCGCCAGGTGCATGAGGCGCCAAGTGACTACGCGCGTCAGGTTCACACGACCGCTGCCCGTTCGAGCACGATGATGTTCGCGATGCCGCTGGTCCTCGCGGGTCTCGGCTTCATGGCCGCCGCGCAGTTCTATACCGGACTGGCGATGGACTGGGTCGCCCTCGCGATGCTGGCGCTGACCGGCTACCTGATCGTCTACGCCTGTGTTGGAGACTGGATTGCCGACAAGGCCGCGGCGGTCCAGACCCGTAACGAAAGCGCGCCTCAACCGCGGCCCGCCCCGGTTCACGTCATTCAGACCGTCGCCGCCTGATCCCAATCACGCGGCGACGTGATAAAATCAGGCTGCTGATTGGCGACCCTGATCCCGCGCGCGGGTCTTCTTGCGCGCCGCCCGACCGTTCGAGTTCTTGCCAACTGCCGATTTGCCCGACGCAGCCGGATGGTTTTTCTTCCGCTTCTTGCGGGGCCCGTTGCCACCGCCCGCGTTGCCCGACTTGTGCTCCGTCAACGCGGCGACGGACGCGACGTCTGTGAGTGCACGTTCCCCTGTGCCATCCGCAGATTTCGCTGCTTTGTGCTCGTTTCGACTGCCTGCCCCCGTGCCGGACTTTTTGTGCGCGCCCGCCGCAGCATTCCGCTTGTGCGGTGGCTTGCGTCCGCTCTTCGGCTTGGGACGGGTCGGGTCGTAGCGACCCGCCTCTGTCACGCCCGCCACTTGTGCGTCGTCTGAGCGACCTTCGGCCTGTCGACGGGGCCGCCCGTTAGCAGAACACTTCGAGGCGCTGTTTTGACTACGCGACGTCTTACGGTCCCCGCGTGTGTCGGAACGACCACCGCCCTTGCCCCGCAACGCCCCGTTCGCCTTCCGGTCGCGGGAGAACCGGTCGCGTTGCGCCCGGTCCTTCTGCCCGTCACTCGCAACGGCGAGATCATCATCACCGCGGCGATCCTCACTTTGGATCGTCTGTTTCGTCGTGCGCTCAATCGCCCTTAACAGGTGACGGTCGTCCGGGGCACAAAATGAGATCGCACTGCCCGACGCACCGGCACGCGCCGTCCGCCCGATCCTGTGCACATAAGCTTCCGGCACTTCCGGCAGATCATAGTTCACGACATGCGTGACGTCGTCCACATCGATGCCCCGTGCCGCGATGTCAGTCGCGACGAGGAGCTGGATTTTTGACGCCTTGAAGTCCGCGAGCGTGCGCACACGCTGGTTCTGGCTCTTGTTCCCGTGGATCGCCGCCGCCGTGAAATCCATCGCGCACAGGTGCTTGGCCACCCGATCGGCGCCACGCTTCGTACGCGTAAAGACGATCGCCCGGAAGGTCCCGTCCTGCGAGAGGACATCGCCGAGCAGCGCAATTTTCTTCTCTTTCTCAATATGAATGACCCGCTGCGCAATCCGCTCGACCGTCGTCGATTGTGGCGTGACGCTGACCGTCACCGGATCACGCAGGAAGGCGTTAGCGAGCTTCGCGATCTCTTTCGGCATCGTCGCGGAGAAAAACAGCGTCTGACGCCCCGGTGCGAGGCCGGACGCAATCTGTTTGATCGGTTTCAGAAAGCCGAGGTCCAGCATCTGGTCGGCCTCGTCGAGCACAAAGACCTCCGTCGCTTTGAGGTCGGCATGCCCCGTCGCGATGTGATCCTGCAGTCGGCCCGGCGTTGCGATCAGCACGTCGACGCCGCGCTGCAGATCCTGAATCTGCTTGCGATAGCCCACACCGCCGAACACCGTCGCAATGCGCAACCCGAGATGCTGACCATAGATCTTGAAATTCTCCGCGATCTGCAGCGCGAGCTCGCGCGTCGGCGACAGAACAAGAGCCCGGCAACCCTTCTTCGGCGGCCGTTGTCGATCAGCGTCGAGGCGGTGGAGGATCGGCAGCGCGAATGCCGCCGTCTTGCCCGTCCCTGTCTGTGCAATTCCAAGCAAATCGCGTCCATCGAGGACGGGAGGGATGGCCTGCGCCTGGATCGGCGTCGGCGTCGTGTACCCGGCGCGGTCAAGCGCCGTGTTCAATCCGGCAGCGAGCCCGAAGTCAGAAAATTGTGTCATGTCCGTCTTTCAACGCGCTTCTACACAGCACGCACGAGATTGCGCGGCCCGCTGATCGAAAACGCATATTCGCAAGACGCCCTGCGTGCCGAGGCGGCTCTATGTCAGAGAGGAAAACGGCCTGGAGGGCTGTCACACGGGAGCGGATCGCTCCCTCTGGCCCTGTCACGCGGCTGGCGCGACGCTGCATGCGGCGCGGCTATCTTCGCTGTGTCGTTGAGTGCGCGGCACAAGTCAAGGGACGTGATGACACCGAAAGGACGGGCGGAGTGCGCGGACAGGCGGCGACCCCACGATCGGTTGCCCGCTGCAGCCGCCTCAGGCAAGCGTGCAGCCATCGCGTCCTCTACAATCGGCGCCGAAGTAGAACCGTACAAGGCAGAACCGCATATGGCTTACGCTCTCAGCCATCCCGAGATTCGCGAAGGTGTCGTCCGCCTCTGCGAGACCTTCGATGGCGCCTACTGGCGGACATGCGACCGCGAACGGGCCTATCCATCCGCGTTCGTCAAAGCGTTGACCGAGGCCGGTTATCTCTCCGCGCTGATCCCAGACGCCTATGGCGGGCTTGGACTGCCGCTCTCGGCCGGTGCAGCAATCCTCGAAGAAATCCACCGCTCTGGCGGCAACGCCGCCGCCTGCCATGCGCAGATGTACACCATGGGCACGATCCTGCGGCATGGTTCGCCCGCACAGAAGGCGGCGTATCTGCCGGCCATCGCCGACGGCACGCTGCGCCTGCAAGCCTTCGGTGTGACGGAACCAACAAGCGGTACGGACACGACGGCGCTGCGCACCACAGCGACGAAATCTGCAGATGGGAACACGTACCTGATCAACGGTCAGAAGATCTGGACATCCCGCGCGGAACATTCGGACTTGCTGCTTCTGCTCGCACGCACCACACCGCGCGCGGATGTGGAGAAAAGAACCGCAGGCCTTTCCGTCTTTCTGGTCGACATGCGGGAGGTGCGCGGGTCGTCCCTCACGATCCGGCCGATCCGCACGATGATGAACCATGGAACGACGGAGCTGTTCTTTGACGACATGCCCGTCCCGGCCACCAACCTGATTGGCGAAGAGGGCAAAGGCTTCAACTACATCCTCTCCGGCATGAACGCCGAGCGCATCTTGATCGCAGCAGAGTGCATCGGCGACGCGAAATGGTTCATCAATAAGGCGCGGCGCTACGCATCTGAGCGGACCGTATTTTCCCGCCCGATCGGCCAGAACCAGGGAATCCAGTTCCCGATCGCGAAGGCCTATGCCGAGATGCGCGCCGCAGAACTCGTCCTGAACGAAGCCATCCGGCTCTACGACGCGGGCGGCAATCCGGGCGAGGAAGCCAACATCGCAAAAATGCTGGCCGCTGACGCCGCCTGGGTCGCAGCCGAGGCCTGTCTACAAACCCACGGTGGTTTTGGCTTTGCCGAAGACTTCGATGTGGAGAGAAAATACCGGGAGACGCGGCTCTATCAGGTCGCGCCCATCTCGACCAACCTGGTCCTCAGCTACATCGCCGAGCATGTGCTAGACATGCCGCGTTCATATTGAGAGGCGTTCCGCGTCGAGGATCAAATGTTGCTCAGGCCGCTTCAGCGTAAGCGAGCAGATATTGCTCCTGAACGAATTCACACGACACATTCGAGCGAGAGATCATCTCGCGGGCATGTGCCCCGGCACGACGCGTGCGTTCGGGCGCCATGGCCGCCGCGCGGAATGCGTCAAGCAACCCGGAAAAATCACCCGGAGCAACGGTCCAACCCGCATCGACCTTGTGCGCACCCATCGTCTCGGACCATCCGGCCTGCTCATACGCGATGAACGAGCACCCCGCAGCAGCGCCCTCCAGAAGCGTGCGAGGAATACCCTCCCCGTATGTGGTCGGCAGACACACAACATCATTCGCTTCAAAAACGGCGTTCATCTCATCCGCTGGAACATCTCCAATTGCCGTGAGGTTCGGGAGCGTCAGAAAGGCATCGATTTCGGACTGTGTGACAGATGAGCGATCATACGGCGCAACCGCGCCCGCGAGCGTGAAGGCTGCCTTGATACCCTCCTTGTGGAAGGTTCGCGCCACCTCGAGAAACTCAAGCACTCCCTTGCCCCGTAGAAACCGACTGGCAAAGAGAAAATTCACCTCATCGCCGGAGCGCTCCGTCTTGGGATGACATGTTTCAATCCCTGTCCCGTTGGTCACAAAGATCGGTGTCGAAAGACGGCCCGAGTCTGCGAGCAGCCGTTCACGATCTGCGCGTGTCTCAACCGTAACTCGCTCATCGACGCTTCCCATCGGCGCCTTGAGCACAGCGCGAAACGCCGATCGGATCAAACCAAACGACAAGGGCGCGTCATCAGCATAGATACGCCCAAGCCCTGTAAACGAGAGAATAATGTGTTTGGGCCGGTCTGCTGTCCGCGTCGCAAACAGCGCCATCTTGCCAAGGCAGATAGATTTAAGGGCGAAGAAGTGCACACAATCTGGATCCAACTCGGCGATCTTGTTGCGAAGTTGGAGCAGCATCTTGAGGTCTGTTAAAAGACTGACACGCCCGGAAACCGCGCTGATCTCGTGCACGGGTAGGCCAAGCGCGTCGAGTTGGTCGCGCCGCTGCGGCAGATCCCCACCAACAATGGCGACCTCAAACCCCTCAGAAACCAATCTATCGATCAAGTGTCGCCGGTGGTTGATCATGTACGCGACTGAGTTTGTCGCGATCAACACGCGTGTCTGTCGCCGTTGCGCGAAATTGTGCACGGTTTCTGCCCCATTTGAGACCGAGCGGTCCCGCGTTTTACATGTCCGGTGTTAAATGATCCACCTAGGACACAACCCTGTGTCATCTGCATTACGTCGCTCTGCTTGGAATTACTTTCGCAGAGCGGATAAGTTTCACTGCCTCATGTTATAAGGCGTTCTAGAGAATGCGCGCCACGTACCGACGTGTGGTTTTCCACAGCGCCTCTTTCAATCAGTGTACAGCTTTACACAGTTTGACCAGCGAATGAAGCGCGGATACCCGAACTCGTTCGAAAACCCCGACAAGGCCGACCTAACGAGAGCCGAACAACGTTCTGGCTGCACCACGCGAACCTGCCACAAAATCTACGCATCGCGTTAAGCCTAAAGACCGGCATGCACGATCAATCGATGCGCACGGACTAGAAACAGGGCGCGTCCCGCAACACCTCGTAACCGCCTTCACCCCGAGCAACCCGCATGCCGCGCAAGATCACACCGGTCGTTCTCTGCGAAAGTGAAGGGACACGGCTCTGGCCAGCGGCACGCAGCACAAAGTCGAAACAGTTCATTCCCTTGTTCGACCACCGCTCGCTGTTTCAAGAGACACTGCGCCGCGTTACTGGCCGCGATCACTTTCAACGCCCGATCGTCATCGCCGATGAAGACGCTCGCTTCATTGCCGGTGAGCAGGTGCGCGAGCTCGATCTGGCATGCGATTTTGTTCTCAAACCTGAAGCTCGCGGCTCAGCCCCGGCGATTTCCGTGGCCGCGATGATCGCCGCGCGATCCGATCCGCAGGCGCTCATCCTCGTGGTCCGTGCCGAACACATCATCGGCAACGACGACGCGTTCAACGACGCCTGCGAGGAAGCAACCGCATGTGCGGCATCGGGCGTCATCGTGGCCCTCGGCGTGGAACCAGATGCGGCGTCTCCATCACACAGCTATCTGAAACCCGGAAGACGGATAAAAAATCAGGTCGCACGACGTGTCTCGCAGGTCGAAGATCGCCCATCAGCGAAAAAAGCCCGACGCTGCAGGAATGAGGGGTGGCTCTGGAACAGCGACACGCTCATTGCCCGGGCCGACATCCTTCGCAACGCACTCGCGCGTTATGCGCCCGCCGTCGCTGCGGCAGCGGAAGCAGCCGTAACGCATGCCACACGCGATCTCGATTTTCTCCGTCTCGACAGGGACGCATACATGCGAGCGCCAAACACCTCCATCGACGAGACCGTGTTGGCAAAGTCAAAGAAAGCAGCAGTTCTGTCCGCCCACTTCGGCTGGGCTGACGTCCGCTCGTGGAACACCGTGCACGCGCTGGCGGCGCAGGACGCAGACGGAAACGCGGTCTACGGAGACGCGCACCTCTTGGAGACGCGCAACACGCTCGTTCGTTCGGAGGAAAACATGACGGCCGCCGTCCTAGGTCTCAACGACGCGATCGTCGTGACAACGCAGGACGCCGTCCTCGTGACCACCCGCGACCGTGCCGACGAGGTTGATCAACTGGTCGAGACCCTGCGGGCACGTCAGGTCAAATCCGCTACGGAGCATCGCCGCGGACACCGGCCTTGGGGTTACTATGAAAGCGTGGACGAGAGCGATCGTCACAAGGTCAAGCGCATCGTCGTCAACCCGGGCGCCGCGCTCTCACTCCAGCTCCACTATCATCGCTCGGAGCACTGGGTCGTCGTCAAGGGAACCGCAGAAGTCACCTGCGACGAAACGGTCACCATCGTACACGAAAACGAGTCGATTTATCTTCCACAAGGGTGCGTACACCGCCTTGCCAACCCGGGCAAAATTTCTCTGCATCTCATCGAAGTGCAGGTCGGTAGTTACCTCGAGGAAGACGATATCATCCGCCTCGAGGACAGGTACAACCGCGGCACCGACGACTGAGCGCGCACTCAGATCTGCGCAAGCAGCGCGTCGAGCGACGCTTTCGCATCCCCGAAGAACATCCGCGTGTTGTCCTTGAAGAACAGCGGGTTCTCGATACCGGAGTAGCCCGTCCCCTGCCCCCGCTTGGAGACAAACACCTGCTTCGCCTTCCAGACTTCGAGCACCGGCATGCCGGCAATCGGTGAGTTCGGATCATCCTGAGCGGCCGGATTGACGATGTCGTTCGAGCCGATGACGATCACCACATCCGTTTCGGGGAAGTCGTCGTTGATCTCGTCCATTTCGAGCACGATGTCGTACGGCACCTTCGCTTCCGCGAGCAGCACGTTCATATGCCCCGGCAAGCGCCCGGCCACCGGATGAATGCCGAATCGGACTGTCTTGCCTTTGTCCCGCAGCCGCCGTGTCAGTTCGGACACCGCCTGCTGCGCTTGCGCGACCGCCATGCCGTAACCGGGGACGATAATCACGCTGTCCGCTTCATCGAGCGCGCTCGCAACCCCGTCGGCGTCAATCGCGATTTGCTCGCCCTCGACCGCCTGCTGCTCGCCCGCAGTGCCACCCCAGCCTCCAAGGATCACGCTGACGAACGAGCGGTTCATCGCCTTGCACATGATGTAGGAGAGAATAGCGCCAGACGACCCAACCAGTGCGCCGACGACGATGAGGAGGTCATTGCCGAGCGAAAAGCCGATCGCGGCGGCGGCCCACCCAGAATAGCTGTTCAGCATCGAGACGACGACCGGCATATCCGCCCCGCCGATGCCCATGATCAGGTGATAGCCGATAAAGAGCGCCGCCAGCGTCAGAAGAACAAGCGTCCAACTGCCCGCACCATTGAGATACATCATCAGCAGCACGACCGAGAGCGCTGCCGCCGCTGCGTTCAGCAGATGTCCGCCCGGCAACTGCTTGGCCGCACTGTCGACCTTGCCCGCGAGCTTTCCGTAGGCAATCAGCGATCCCGTGAACGTGACCGCACCAATCCAGATACCGAGCACAAGCTCGACACGGAGAATGGCAAGCTCAACCGCGTCTTTCTTTGCCACCAGCGCTGCGAAGACCCCGTCGACAGGCGCGCCCCCAGATTTCGCCGCCGCCACCATCTGGATTGTCAGATCCGCATTGAACCCGACAAATACCGCCGCAAGCCCGACCAACGAATGCATGATCGCGACAAGCTCGGGCATCTGGGTCATCTCGACCCGCGTCGCAAGCTGATAGCCGACGACAGCACCGATTGCGATGAGCACCAGTGATAGCGGCCAGAGACCGGCACCGGGCCCGATCAGTGTCGCGACGACTGCGATCGCCATGCCAACGATGCCATACCAGACGGCGCGCTTGGCGCTTTCCTGGCCCGACAGCCCGCCGAGGCTGAGGATGAAAAGTATGGCCGCGACGACGTATGCGGCAGTTGTAAATCCGAAATTCATAGTCCCCGCCCTCGCCTAAGATTTCTGGAACATGGCAAGCATGCGCCGCGTGACGAGGAAGCCCCCGAAGATGTTGACCGCAGCCATCAGGATACCGGCAGCTGCAAGCAGCATGACGAGCGTCGAACTGGAACCGACCTGAACAAGCGCGCCCAGAATGATGATCGAGGAGATCGCGTTCGTGACGGCCATCAACGGGGTATGCAGTGAGTGCGACACGCCCCAGATCACCTGGAAGCCGACGAAAACTGAGAGAACGAAGACGATAAAGTGCTGCATGAAACTCGCTGGCGCGACCATGCCGACACTGAGCAGCAACGCCCCGCCAATCGCCAGCAGTCCAACCTGCGTTTTGGTCTCACTCTTGAAGGCCGCGATCTCCTCCGCGCGTTTTTCCTCCGCGGTCAGCTCTTTCGGAGCCTCGCGCTTTGGTGTCTTCGCGATGGCAGGAACTTTCGGCGGCGGCGGCGGATAGGTCACGTCGCCCGCGTGCGTCACCGTTGCGCCGCGGATCACGTCGTCGTCCATATCGTGAACGACAGCGCCGTCTTTCTCGGGCGTCAGGTCGGCGAGGAGATGGCGAATGTTCGTCGCATAAAGTTCGGACGATTGGGTCGCCATCCGGCTCGGGAAATCCGCGTAACCGATGATCGTAACGCCACCGTCGGTGACGATTTTTTCATCCGGCACTGTCAGGTCGCAGTTGCCACCGCGCTCGGCTGCCAGATCAACGATGACAGAACCGGGCTTCATCGCCGCGACCATATCCTCCGTCCAGAGTTTCGGTGCAGGCCGCCCGGGAATGAGCGCTGTCGAAATCACGATGTCGATCTCGCCGGCCTGCTCACGGAAGAGCGCCAGCTGCTTTTCGCGAAACTCCGGGCTCGACGGCGCCGCATACCCACCGTCGCCGCTGCCGTCTTCTTCGAAATCGAGGAACAAGAATTCCGCGCCCATCGACTCGATCTGTTCCGCCACTTCCGGGCGCACATCGAACGCCTTCACGATCGCGCCGAGCGATTGCGCAGCACCAATGGCGGCCAATCCGGCGACCCCCGCGCCAATGACCAACACACGCGCCGGCGGCACCTTGCCAGCCGCTGTGATTTGACCGGTAAAAAAGCGACCGAAATTGTTCGCCGCCTCGATGACCGCACGATAGCCAGCGATGTTCGCCATCGAGGAGAGCGCGTCCATCTTCTGCGCACGCGAGACACGCGGCACCATATCCATAGCTAACAGACTGACCCCGCGCGCCGCGGCGTCTTTCATGAGCGCTTCGTTCTCGCCCGGATAGAAAAACGAGATCAGAGTTTGCCCATCGCGCATCAGGCCCATTTGCGCGTCGCTCGGTGGGCGCACCTTCGCGACGATATCCGCTTGCGCAATCAGGGCTTCCGCATCATCGACAACGGTGACATCGGCATCGCGATAGCGGTCATCGGAGAAATCCGCCGCCGCACCCGCGCCACTCTCGATGAGAACGCTGTGACCGAGCTTCTGGATTTGTGCCGCCGACGCTGGCGTCAGCGCCACCCGCGCTTCGCCATCCGCATCTTCCTTCAGCACCCCGAACTTCATGCCTGCCGTCTCCCGCCGCGCACAACCCAAGTGGTGTTACGAGCCGAGCGCGTAACCGGATGACCATACGCCGCACGCACCATAACGCAACAGGCGAGCGTGAGACGCGCCGCTGGTCAGTCGCCGCAAAGTTCACGACCGCGAATGGGAAAGACGTCATCCTCGCCGAGCATCCAGACCCACAGCTCATGCTGCTCGCAGGCAAAGACCGCAGCGAACGAGTCATCACAGACGTTTAACCCCCCGGCGTACGCACCAAACGCAGGCATGACGAGACGCACGCCATCACTGACGAAGCTGCGACGCCGTAAGGATCTGCCGTGACGAACAATCCGCGCGACAGGATGCAAATGCCCGGCAATCTCGCCGACACCGTCGGGCGATCTGGACGGACCAACCCCCACCACCGGATCATGCCGCAGCACGACATCGCCAAGCGCAATCGTCTCGCGAACGTCGCCGCCCAGCCACGCAGCAATCTCCGGATCATGATTGCCCGTGATCCAGATCCACTCCCGCTTGCGCTGCATCTGCGCGAGAAGCGCGCGCTCGTCCGCACCAATCTGCGCCATGCCCCCAACGTCATGAAAACTGTCACCCAGCAAAACAACAGTGCACGGATCAAAGTGCAAGATCGCCTGCTTCAGACGGCGCAACGTCTGCCGACTGTCATAGGGCGGCAAAAAGGCGCCGCGCCGCGCATACGACGATCCCTTCTCGAGGTGCAGATCGGCCGCGATCAGCATCCGGTGTGTCGGTGACCACAGCGCGCCACTACAGTCCGCCACAAACGTCTCCGTGCCAACCGTGATCGTGGCATGCAAAGGCGTCGACGGCTCCGCCACCTGCTGGTGTTGCCCTGCCATGCTTGTCCCCTTGGCCCAACGTCACCCGGCGGAGCTTGCCCCGCGCACGCCCATCGCCTCGTCGATCAACTCCTGCGAGGCCTCGCGCAGCAGGGCATCCGGATCCATCCCCGGCACCCGCTCACGCCCAACCTCCAGAAGCACCGGTACGGCGAGCGGCGAGACCGCGTCGAGAGCGATATGCCTGATCTGTCCTTCGATGCGATCGAGAAAACCGTTCAATCGACCGAGATCCAACAGACCGGTTGCCGCATCCGCCCACGCCGCCTCAAGCAATATGTGATCCGGCTCATGCTCACGCAGCACATCGTAGATAAGATCGGACGAAAACGTGACCTGTCGACCAGACTTTTCCGCTCGCGGAAAGCGGCGCTCGATCAACCCGGCGATCACCGCACAGTAGCGAAACGTCCGCTTCATCAGCATCGAGTTCGACAGCCATGCCTCGAGATCATCGCCGAGCATGTCCTGCTCGAAAAGCTG
>JBCAXC010000024.1:0-12792 GCA_038534255.1 Pseudomonadota bacterium | reverse complement strand
ATTGTGGTCGATCCGCTTGTTATGCCGATCGGCGCGATGGGCACCGCCGGCCTCCAGGTGTTCGCACTCGTGCGCCGCCTGCGGGACGAGCTGAAGGTGAACACGACCTGCGGAGCGTCAAACATCTCGTTCGGTCTGCCCAATCGCCACGGCATCAATGCTGCATTTCTGCCGATGGCTATTGCGTCCGGCATGACATCGGCCATCATGAACCCCTGCCGGCCGCAGGAGATGGAAATGGTACTTGCCGCCAACACACTGATGTCGACTGATCCAGATTGCACACAGTGGATCCGCAAGAACCGCGTGCAGCCAGAAGGCGCGGTGGCGCAGGCCGAAGGTGGACGCCGACGCGGAGGGCGTCGCAATCGCACCGCCGCCTGACGATCAGGCGCGAAACGCGGAAGAAACGGGGACGAGGAATGGACGAGCAAGTCGGTGAAGTCGGCGGAGACACCTTGGCTGACCACGACACGGGAACAGCGACGACGGAAGACGCGCTCGTCCTGTTCATGCCGTCAGGCAGACGGGGACGCTTCCCCCACGGCACGCCCGTTCTCGACGCCGCCCGCTCGCTCGGCGTTTACATTGAGTCCGTATGCGGCGGGCGCGGCATCTGCGGCCGCTGCCAGGTCGTCCCGACCATCGGCCAGTTCGCCAAGCACGGCATCGAGAGTAAGGCCGACAATCTCAGCCCAGGCAATTCCGTCGAACAGCGCTACGCTGAAAAGCGCACACTCGCTGTCGACCGGCGCCTGTCGTGTCAGGTCAAGGTGCAGGGCGACATCGTCATCGACGTTCCGACCGATACGCAGGTGCACCGGCAGGTCGTCCGCAAGCGAGCCGAAAACCGCCGCATCACCCGCGATCTGACGACGCAGCTTTGTTACATCGAAGTCGAAGAGCCTGACATGGAGCAACCGCTCGGTGACCTCGAGCGGCTCTATCAAGCGTTGGAAGATGACTGGGGTTTTCAGAACCTGCGGATTGACCGGTTTATTCTCCCGCGCGTGCAATCAATCCTGCGCAAGGGCGAATGGAAGGCGACAGCCGCCGTCTATGACAATGGTGTCGGCCAACCGGTCATCACGTCGCTCTGGCCGGGCTTGCACAACGAGGCGCTGGGCCTTTCGGTCGACATCGGATCGACAACGATTGCGGCGCATCTTTCGTCGCTGCTCTCCGGTCGCACCCTTGCGTCCGCCGGAACATCCAATCCGCAGATCCGGTTCGGCGAAGATCTGATGAGCCGCGTCTCGTACGTCATGATGAACCCGGACGGCGACAAGGCGATGACCCGTGTCGTGCGCGAAGCGATCGCAACGCTCATCCAGAAAGTCTGCGCGGAAGCCAACATGGACCCCACAGATCTGGTTGAAGGCGTCTTCGTCGGCAATCCGATCATGCACCACCTGTTTCTTGGCATCGACCCGACGGAACTCGGTGGCGCCCCGTTTGCGCTCGCCACATCGGGCGCACAGACATTTCCGGCACGTGAACTCGGCCTGCCGATGAATGAAGGCGCCCGCGTCTACACGCTGCCCTGCATCGCGGGTCATGTCGGCGCCGACGCCGCGGGCGCAACGCTTGCAGAAGCGCCCCACAAGAGCGACGAGATGACATTGCTCGTGGACGTCGGCACCAACGCCGAGATCGTGCTCGGCAACAAACATCGCGTCGTCGCGGCCTCGTCTCCGACTGGCCCCGCATTCGAGGGCGCGGAGATCTCATGCGGGCAGCGCGCTGCACCGGGCGCAATAGAGCGCATCCGCATTGACCCGGATACGCTGATTCCGAAAATTCGGGTCATCGGCATCGATGCATGGTCGGATGAAGAAGAGTTCGCGGAGAAAATAGACAGCGTCGGCGTGACCGGCGTCTGCGGTTCGGGCATCATCGAAGCGATTGGTGAGATGTTTCTCGCTGGCATCATTTCCGAAGATGGCGTGATCGACGGATCGCTCGCGGCAAAGAGCGATCGCATCGTCCAGGATGGGCGCACATTTTCCTATGTGCTCTGGCGCGGCGAACAGGAACTCCGCATCCTCCAGACCGATGTCCGCGCGATCCAACTCGCAAAGGCTGCGCTTTACGCCGGCGTCAAGCTCTTGATGGACAAGCTCGAAATAACCTCCGTCGATCGGATCAAGCTCGCCGGCGCGTTCGGCACGTATATCGACCCGAAGTACGCGCTCATTCTCGGTCTCGTCCCGGATTGCGAGGTGCAGCACGTCAAGGCGGTCGGAAACGCGGCCGGGACAGGCGCACGCATGTGCCTGCTCAACAAGGGCCATCGTCGCGAGATCGAGGAACTTGTCCAGCGGATCGAAAAGATCGAGACCGCGCTCGAGCCAAAGTTCCAGGAGCACTTCGTGTCCGCAATGGCACTCCCCAACAAGCTTGATCCGTTCCCGAAACTCGCTGCCGAAGTAACGCTGCCGGTGCGCTCTGAAAAGACTGACATGGCCGACGATGCATCCGGCGGGCGAAGACGCCGCCGCCGCCGCGCCACCGCCTGACGCGCAGAGCTTTGACAGCGGCAGTGTCACCTGTCACGAGGACGTTGCCGTCACCTGACTGCCGTTAACGTTCCGTTAACCCTTCGCGTCCAGCGTCCGCGATATGGCCGGGATACTCAAATGGATGCGCCGTCGCGGGCAGAGCGAACTCGCCCTCAATGCCGGTCTCGACGACACAGTTGACGCGTGGCTCGCATACTTGCGCACCGAACGCGCACTCGCTGACAAAACCATCGAAGCCTACGCCCGCGATCTGACGCAGTTTCGCAGCTGGCTCGACAGCGACCGCGGTTACCCGGCGACACTGACGGATTACGCCTCGGCCAAAGCGCGCGACTTTCGCGGCTTTATGTCTGCCCGCCGCGCAACCGGTGTCACAAGCAGAAGCCTCGCACGCACACTGTCGGCACTGCGCATGTTCTATCGCTATCTTGATCGCGAAGGCATTGCGCACAACCGGGCGATCCATGCGGTCGCCATGCCGAAAATCGGCCATAGCGTTCCCAAGCCGTTGACGGTGACGAAGGCACTCGAAGTCATCGACACATCAGGTGACCACGAGGACGCTTGGATCGCCGTGCGTGACATGGCCGTCTTGACGCTGCTCTACGGTGCAGGCCTGCGTATCTCGGAGGCGCTGAGCCTGACGGTGCAGGACATTCCGGGGCCCGGCAATGACATCCTCCGCATCAGGGGTAAGGGAGGAAAGGAGCGCGCTGTGCCCGTCCTGACGATATCGCAGGACCTCATGCGCCGTTGTCACGAGCTATGCCCCTACCCGCAGGAACCGGGCGCCCCGCTGTTTCTCGGCGCACGCGGCGGGCCAATGAACCCGCGCGTCGTTCAGAAGCGGATGGCTAGTCTGCGTGACGAACTGGGCCTGCCGGACACAGCAACACCGCATGCACTCCGCCATTCGTTCGCGACCCACCTCCTGAGCGCAGGCGCCGACCTCAGACAAATCCAGGAACTGCTAGGCCACGCCAGCCTTTCGACCACGCAGATCTACACCGAAGTCGATCGTGATCGCCTGCTCGCCGTCTACGAGCAGGCGCATCCCCGCGCTTCCGAGGGTCCTTAACTTCCGTCAAAATAACGCAGATAGCGGCTATGCGCCCAACCGGTGTACTCGGCGTAGGAAATCTTCAGCCAGCTTCCCCGACGCCCCTTCACGCTGATGCACTGCGTGCCGTTGGGCAGCGCCGTGACCACCGGATACCGCGGTCCGGGCCCCGTGCGGACAAAGAGCACATCGTCAGACGCCACACCAAACACCTGGTAACTGCCGCAACACGCGCAAGCTTGTGCTGGTTTCGATCCGGCGCTCAAAACGCCGGCCGCAAGCAGAGCAGGCGCAAGAGAGAAAAATGTCAGCAGCAGGAAACGTCGAAGCATTGGGGGCACCTCGCAGGTTGGCAGTGGGGAGCAAGTCTATCGCGATTGAGCATGACAGTTTTCTGCCTGAATACGAAATGAACCAAGCCCCGGCACCGTGCAAACATCACGGCCCAAGCCAAAAAAAAGGCGCTTCTCCCGAAGCGCCTCTTCTTCCGTTTCTGTCACGAACGCCGCCCGACTATTCAGCCTGCTTGCGCCGATAGGCTGCGTTCTCGTGGCGTGCACCAACGATCAGCGCGACCACGCAGAGCACAGCGGATGCAATCAACCACATTCCTTCCATGCCAGAGCCGGCGCCCGGATAGTAGGCCGCGCCCTTGACCGCGTCCCACGTCGCTTCTGCACCTGGAAAACCCATTTTTCTTCTCCTTCGATGTCTTTGCGTTATTCAGCAGGGGCAGCAGAAGCGCCAATGCCTTCAGGATAGGCTGATGCCGGAACCTTGGTCGGGTCGAGACCCGCCAGTTCTGCAGCTTCACCCACGCGGAGCAGTCCCATCGCGCGAAGCACCAGCGAGACGACGTAGCCTGGCACGAAGCCGAGCAGGAACATCACAACCGCGCCGATCGCCTGCCCGACAATACCGGTCGTGACGCCACCGGCATCGCCGCCAAGCGCCGGGTAACCGGACGCAAAAATGCCGACCGCAAGGACACCCCAGATCCCGAGCGTGCCGTGAACCGTCACCGCACCCACAGAATCATCAATGCCAAGCTTCTCGAAGAAGCGATACGACGCCGGCATCATGCAAGCACCGATGAAGCCGATGACGAAGGCCATCGGCGGCCACCACAGATCGAGGCCCGACGCACAGGAAATGATCCCGCCAAGCGCACCGGACATCATCCAGAACGGATCGCGTGTCACAAGCCACGCACCAATGATCCCACCGGCAAAGCCCATCAGGATGTTCATCGTCATTCCGCCGATCGTCATCGGGGTGCCGTAGATCGTGTTCCAGCCTGTCGCGGACCAGGACCACGCCTCACCCGGCACAATCACACACGCCATGAGGAAACCCCAGAAGCCAGCGATGATCAGCATCAGACCGATCAGCGTCAGCGGCATGTTGTGGCCGGGGATGTGGTTCGCTGAACCGTCTGCGTTGAACTTCCCGATCCGCGGGCCGAGGTTGATCAGCACGCCGAGCGCGAAGAAGCCCGCAACCGCATGGACCAGACCGGCCGCGCCGAAGTCGTGATAGCCCCAGCTCTGGACGAGCCAGCCGTCCGCATGCCAGCCCCACGCGGCGCCCAGCACCCACGCGAAGCTGCCGAGCACGATCGAAAGGATCACAAACCCTGCCACTTGAATTCGCTCAATAACTGCGCCCGACATGATCGAGGCAGTCGTCGCGGCAAAGAGCGTGAATGCACCCACAAAGACACCGGTGACGTTGTCACCGAGGTTCGGCCCCATGACGGAGCTGAACGGGTTCGCCGCGCCAACCGCGACTTCCCAACCGGAAATACCGTTCGGCCCGGGCGCCATCCCAAAGCCCGTCGGGAAGGCGTAGTACACGAACCAGCCGAAGTAGTAGAACGTCGGCACCATGAAGGCGAAGGCGAGGATGTTTTTGATCCCCGACGCCAAAACGTTTTTCGTCCGCGATGCACCCATCTCGTAGGCAAGGAAGCCTACATGAATGAGCACCATCAGCGGGATGGAGAGGAAATAGTAGACCTCAGCAAACATGGTGTTGCTGGTTCCCGATTTCCCCGCGTTCGCCGTGACCGAGTCGATCAATGGCTTGAGTTCAGGGCTGTTCTTCAACAGCTCTGCGAGTGCTTCTTCCATAACGATTTAATCTCCCTGTCAGCGCTCCGCCTGCGAGGGAGACATCGATCTGTCGACGCGTGCTGCGCCAACGTCCGCACCCGATTGGAGTGCGCACGCGGCGTGTCAAAGGCGATCGCGTTATGCAGGTCGTATCCGATATCTTCCCCCATCGATCGGCAGCCATGAGATAGCTGCTGAACGGAACTGCGACAGCTTGGCACAAGAGGTCGCGAAAGCAAACCAATCTAGTCCAATTACGGACCAATGTGTGTATCCTGCAACCGATCCGCGGACATGGCGTGCGCCATTGGCCACGCACGCCATGCGGGAAGGAGCTTCGCAATGACGACGAAAGAGGGTGTGCTGCGTCCAGCACCGGCTGGCAAGCTGCAGGATACGTTCATCGGATGGCAGTGCCGCGTGCGCCAGCTCGCAATGCGCAACGACGCAGGGCGCCCGTCGCCCGCCATGACACCGCGCGTCAGCCTCACCGACGGCACAACGCTCGTCGAGCGGATGGTTACGCTGATTGTCCCGCATCAACCGTATGAAAGTACGGAGTTTTTCAAGCATCAGGTCCGCAAGAGCAATGACCGACGCGAAGTGATGGAGAAAGGCCTGACCTTTCTACAGTCGACCCACTTCCAGATGTCGACCGGCTTCCGCGACGAGCTGACTGCGATGTTCAGCGCGGACTCGCCCGTTGCCGCTCAGATCATTCATGCCGAGGAAGTGCTGCTGGATTTCGCGCAGTTCAGCCAGGCCTACCGCCTCCCCTGCCGGACACGCCGTCTCGATCCGGAGACCAGCAGCTACGCCGCAACCCTCTGGCACAATCGCTTGTTCAACCCTCAGATTCCTGACAGCGTAACCATCGTCAGCCTGCTACCCGACTGGGATCGCGGACTGATGGCAGAGCCGGGGTGATGCTTCGACGCGGCATTGTCAGTCGAGTGGTCAGGATGGCAATGCGTCGATGATCAGGAGATCGGCTTCTTCGGCTTGGTTCCGGTCGGCGGCGTGATCGCTGGGGCCTGCTGACCGTTCGGCGTCAGCGGCACGGTGATCGCACCGTCATACTTGTTCATCGCGCCCGTCCCCGCATCGATGGCGATGCCGACAATACCACCGAAAATCAGGTTCCCCGCCGACATGACTTCCAGCTCGGAATTCATCACGGCCGTGGTTGGCTGATAGCCCGCCTTCTCACACGTCACCTGAATGTTTTTGCTGCTCTTCGAGATGCTCACGTTGCCGGGGGTGAGCGCCACATTCCCGATCGTGCCGTCGCCCTCCCGGTTCAACACACAGCTTGCCCCTTGAGGGATCGTGTTCACCGCCACAGCCTGTGTCGTGCCTTTCGTGATCGACGCACAGCCTGGCAGCAAAAATGACGTAACGAACCCGACTACGACCACAACCCGCTTCATGCCCGTTACTCCGCCCCAAAACTTTCAGTACTGGGCGCGACGTTAGGTAGTTCCCAGAAACCTTGCCACTGCTGAATTCAGTTTTGCGACCTGCTGTGGGAATGCCGCAACGAAAAAGGGAGGCAGCCGGTGACGGCGCCTCCCTCAACTGCGGCTTGTGCACTTCCCCCCGAAAGCGCGGTAGCCGCGGTATACTTCCTGATCTTAGAACTTCCGATAGGCCTTGTTCAACTGCACCATCGGATGATCGGGCGACATCTGGAACTTTATCAGCAACTCGCGTGCAATCATGTCACGGTCCTGCTGGTTGTCAGGCAGATCGTAGTCGTCCGGGATCGCGACCCAGCCATTGATGTTGCGATCGAACACCGCCGGCTTGCCGTCGTCATACCCCATGTGGACGTCCTCGAGCCAGTTCAGATCATCAAATCCCATGAACTCGATGTAGCCCTTGAGGAACGGAGTTAACCGCCCGTAGTCCGGCAACAGATTCACATCGTAGCGATAGCCGATGTGCTGCCCGATGACCTGCTCACGCTCACTGTCGAGCCCGTCACCCTTGATGAACTGATCGACATCCGTGATGTCCGATCCCTTGTAGCTGGTTCCAGCCATTTTGATCTCCAATTTAATCCCCTCTCCCCATCCTACGTGGGGAGAGGGCTAGGGTGAGGGGCAGCGGATCAACTCAGCGCCTGCTGCTGCCTCTCTCCCCGCCCGCGGGGAGGGGGAGGAAGTTAAATGTGATGGTAGTCCGGCACGCCAACAGTGTGTTCGGTCCCGGCCAACGGCACCTGAGCCATCGCGGAGGCTTCCATCGTCAGCGCAGCCAGATCTTCCGGCTCGAGCGAGTGGATGTTGGTCTTGCCGCACGCCCGCGCCATCATCTGCGCTTCCATCGTCAACGTGTGGAGGAAATTGTAGACACGTTCCGCTGCCGCATCGGGATCGAGACGCTTACGCAGCGTCGGATCCTGCGTGGCAACACCGACCGGGCAGCGACCGGTGTGGCAGTGATAGCACTCGCCTGCATTGACACCCATTTCCTCCGGGAAGTTCGCTTCTGGAATGTCCTTGTTACAGTTAAGCGCCATCATCGCCGAAAAACCAATTGCGATCGCGTCGGCACCAAGCGCAAGCGCTTTCGCGATGTCGCCACCATTCCGGATACCACCGGCGTAGATCAAGGTGATTTCGCCCCGCTTGCCGATGTCATCGATCGCGCGCCGCGCCTGACGAATTGCAGCGATCCCCGGCACACCCGTATCTTCTGTCGCGATGTGAGGACCGGCACCCGTGCCGCCTTCCATCCCGTCGATATAGATCGAGTCCGGATCGCACTTCGCCGCCATCCGGACATCGTCATAAACGCGTGCCGCACCGAGCTTGAGCTGGATCGGGATCTGCCAATCTGTCGCTTCGCGAATTTCCTGGATTTTCAGTGCCAGATCATCCGGGCCGAGCCAGTCCGGGTGGCGGGCTGGAGACCGCTGATCAATACCCGCCGGCAGAGACCGCATTTCAGCGACCTGGTCGGTCACTTTTTGCCCCATCAGGTGGCCGCCGAGACCGACTTTACATCCCTGGCCGATGAAAAACTCGCACCCGTCAGCAAGCTGCAGGTGATGGGGATTAAAACCGTAGCGCGACTGAATGCACTGATAGAACCACTTCGACGAGAAGCGCCGCTCATCAGGAATCATTCCGCCTTCACCGGAACACGTCGCCGTTCCGGCCATCGTCGCGCCACGCGCCAACGCTGTCTTCGCTTCGAACGACAGCGCACCGAAACTCATCCCGGTGATATAGACCGGAATATCGAGTTCAAGCGGCTTCTTCGCCCGCGGACCAATAACCGTCTTCGTCAGGCATTTCTCGCGATAGCCCTCGATGACAAAGCGGGTCAGCGTGCCGGGCAGAAACGTCAGATCATCCCAGTGCGGTATCTTTTTGAACAGCGAGAAGCCGCGCATCCGATAGCGCCCGAGTTCGGACTTGATGTGGATGTCATTCATCACGCCAGGCGTAAAAATCTGGCTCTGGCCGAGATTGTATTTCTTTTCGACCTGCAGCTTGGAGTGACCGCTGTCGTCGCCTTCTGGTTTATCTAGCATCATTCATCTCCCTGATGGAGTTGGCGACGGCCGGAATAAGCCACCGCCACAAATAGACGGCGCCTAGAGAACGAGCTTCTTCTCTGACGGTTCGAGGTTGTCGTAGCTCCAGAGCTGCTTGCCCGCGACGATCTTCGTGAAGTGATCGACGCCCTTGTCGGGGAGCATCTCGTATTGCTTCAGCTTGCGGTGCAGCCACTGCTTATCGAGATCGGTCAGATCACCCGGCACAGCATCGACACCAAGCTCCTGAATTTCGCCGCCGACAAAAATGGTGCCGTCGTACATGCTGTCGCCGAGGTTCTTCCCGGCGTTGCCGCAGACGACCATGCGTCCGCGCTGCATCATGAAGCCGGAGAATGCTCCCGTATCGCCACCAACGAGGATCGTGCCACCCTTCTGGTCGATGCCCGTCCGCGATCCGACAGAACCCTTGCAGATGAGATCGCCGCCGCGCAGCGCCGCACCGAATGTCGAGCCTGCATTTTTCTCCACGACACAGACGCCCGCCATCATATTCTCGGCAAACGACCAGCCAACCCGGCCGGAAACGCGGACAGACGGACCGTCCAGCAATCCGCACCCAAAGTATCCAAGGCTGCCCTCGACGATGAAATTCATCCGGTTGAGAATGCCGACGATCAGCGAGTGCTTGGCGCCCGGGTTCTTGATGACGATCGTGCCGTAACCTTCGTCCATCAGCGCGCGGATTTGCGTGTTGCACTCCGTCGCCGTCATGTTCTCGACGTCGATTTCCGTCCGCTTGTTGAAGTCCACGTCCTTGGCAAACGCGTAGGCGTAATCGCCCTCGTTCTCGAGCGAGAACATCGTCTTGATATCGCGGCCGCGGAGCGACTGCGTGTGCATGCCCATCTCATGTGAGCGCGCTTCGGTATCACTCATGCTTTCCATACGCGGACCTCCTCGTCGTACGGGTCCCACGTATCGATTTCATGCGGGACGATTGCGCGGATTGAAACTTCCTCGGAGGCGAGCGCGACCATGTCGTCGGTCTCGTAGAGCACCATCGGCTTGGCAGCCATGGTGTCTTTCGCCATGCCGAGCTCGTCTTTCGTGGTCACGAGATACGTGAACACCCCGTCGATCTCTTCGATGGATTTCGTCAGCGACTCTTCAAGGCTGAGGCCCTTCTCGAGGTTCGTCGCCGTGTAGACCGCCAGCAGCTCGCTATCGCAATTGGAGACAAACCGCTGACCTTCGCGCTCCAACTGACGCCGCATCAACCAGTAGTTGGTGATCTGCCCGTTATGGACGACGGCGATGTCGTTGTACGGGTACGCCCAATACGGATGCGCGGAGCGAATATCGACATCCGACTCCGTCGCCATTCGGGTATGGCCGATCCCGTGCGTACCCTTGATCTCGTCGATGTCATAGGCATCCGAAACGACGGTCGCGTCACCCAGATCCTTGATCAGTTCCAGCGCGTTGCCGATGGAAAGAATCTCCGCGCCTTCCACGTCTTCGACGAGATCCGCCAGCTTCTTCAGGTCACCGTCGAACTTAATAATGTAACGGTAGGCATACTCCGTCGCCTCGTCCTGCTCCGTCACATCGGCGCCAAGATCCTTGAGCCGTTGATCAACCTCGGCCCGTCGCGCCTTGATCTCGTCGTGGATTTTCAATCCCTTTGCGAGGTCCTCCTGTTCGGCCACCTTGAAGCGCAGCACATACTGCCCCTCAACCGGTTTGGAGTAGATCGCAAAGCCGGTCGAATCCGGCCCGCGATGCTTGAGCGCCTGCAGCATGTCGGTCATCTCCTGACCAATGTTGCTTGCACCCTTCCGATGGATCAGCCCTGCGATACCGCACATGGCTTTAATCTCCCTCGTATGTGTTCGGGCCCGCCCCCCCAACGATGTGAGGCGCGGGCGTTGTTATGTGGACTTTGAAGAACCTGCGATCAGGGCAGGCACTCCATGTACATTTCGTTGTCCCACTCGGTGGACGTGGACATGAACCGCGCCCACTCATCGGCCTTGTACTCGTTGTAGAGACGGTACATCTCACCTGGCATTCCGCGGCGCACGACCTCACTCTTCTCGAGATGATCAAGCGCCTCACCGAGCGACATTGGCAGCTTCTTCACCTGCTTGCCCTGCTCCATCGCTTCATAGATGTTCCGCTCTTCCGGCTGGCCCGGATCGAGGTTGTTGTCGATCCCGTCATCCATCGCGGCGAGCAGCGTCGACCCCATGATGTATGGGTTCACCATCGAATCCACGGAGCGATATTCAAACCGCCCCGGCGCCGAGACGCGAAGACCCGTCGTACGGTTCTGAAAGCCCCAGTCCGAGAAGACCGGCGCCCAGAAACCCGTGTCCCAGAGACGGCGATAAGAGTTGACGGTCGAACAACCGATCGCCGTGAGCGCCTGCAGATGCGTCACGACACCACCGATCGCCTTGAGGCCGAGCTTGCCCGGCATCTGCGGATCATCCGTGTCAGGCATGAAGGTATTGTCGCCACCCTTCACGTACATGTAGTTGTCTTTCATGCCCGGCAGATTGTCCGGATCATTACCGGTGCGGACAAACTCGTCCTGTCCGCCAGACCACAGCGACATGTTGTGATGACAGCCGGAGGCGGAGACGCCCATGAACGGCTTCGTCATGAAGCAGGCAAAAATTCCGTGCTCCCGCGCGACCTGCGCGCAGATCTGACGATAGGTCGTCAGTCGGTCGGCGTTGCGCAGCACATCGTCGAACATCCAGTTCAGCTCGAGCTGGCCGGGCGCATCCTCATGGTCCCCCTGAACCATGTCGAGGCCCATTTTCCGCGTGTACTCCATCACCTTCATGGTGACAGGGCGCAGGCTTTCGAACTGGTCGATATGATAGCAGTAAGGCTTCGAAAAACCGTCCTGCGGCTTGCCGTCCTCGTTGAACTTCAGCCACATCATCTCGGGCTCGGTGCCCATGCGGAGCTGGAGGCCGTGCTTGTCGCGGAACATCTTGTGCAGGCGACGCAGGTTGCCGCGACAGTCCGACGTCAGGAAACCACCGGGATTTTCCTTTTCTTCCCGGTTGCGGAAAAGCGTGCAGTAGAAGCGCCCGATCCGCTTGTCCCAGGGCAACTGCATAAATGTCTCGGGATCGGGGATACCGACCAGTTCGGCAGCTTCCGGGCCATAGCCCATGTAGTTGCCCGCCCGGTCCGTGAAGAGGTTGACCGTCGCACCGTAGACAAGCTGAAAACCTTTTTTGGCAACGCTCTCCCAGTGGTCGGCCGGGATGCCCTTGCCCATGATCTTGCCGGTAATGGAGACAAACTGCAGATAGAGGTACTCGACACCAAGTTCGTCGATCTTCGCGCGAACCTGCCGGATTTGCTCATCGCGGCCCTCGGCTTCTACATATTCCTCAAGATCGGTCGCCACTGCGTTGCTCCTCCCAGGCTGATGTGCTGACGCGGCCCAATTGGTACACCTCGTCAGACCGAACATGTACCAATGACGAACCAATTTTGACAACCACATATCTCGCGGTGTCTGGCCCCGTGGCAGGCGGTCCCAGCACGAGGTCAGACACC
>JBCAXC010000023.1:0-12815 GCA_038534255.1 Pseudomonadota bacterium | reverse complement strand
TCTCGGCGATGAACGCCGGGTATGACCTGCCTTGGGCCCTGACCTTTTCGTACGGACGCGCGCTTCAGGCTGCGGCGCTCCAGGCGTGGAGCGGGAAAAGTGAGAACGTTGCTGCCGGTCAGCAAGCCTTCACGCACCGTGCAAAGATGAACGGTCTCGCAGAACGCGGGGAATGGAGCGCGGACAAGGAAGCAGCCTGAGGCGGGTCCGCTGCGATCACGAGATCGCGCAGGCGTCGTCCGTGATGTCCCACGAGGTGTTGTTCAGGTAGCGCGCACATCGCGCCTGGCGCATGCCGCTCGGCGTCTTCATGCAAATTGACTGGCCGATCAAAACGTCGGCGCCGCGGTATCGGCAGGTACAGTCGCGACCGCCGGATCCGTCAATACTTCCGCCAAGTGTGCGCCCGCTCACCTGTTTTGCAATTGGTACGGGTGACATCGCGAGTGGAGGCGAAGTTGGCTGCTTCGCCTGCGCCTGCACGTGGCCGACGCTCATTGTCGCGGCGAACATCACTGTCGCCGCCAGCGTTGTCGCTCCAGTGATCGCACGGCGGACCCGATGTGCGGGGCGGCGTGCGCGTCTCTTCTGCTTGGTCATTCTGTTGCCACGACTATAAGACCGACGCGGAAACGATGGCAATGGGCGCGCACGCGATGAATTCTTTGCTGTGCAAATGGGGCTGTGCAAATGGGCGCGAACAGAAACGGGCAGCACGCCTGTACGCCCTGCCCGTTTCTCACTTCTGCGTTGTGATCGGGTTCAACGATCTCGCTGAAACGGATCAACCTTCAGCGACGTCACCGGATCGACGACGACACGCCTCGGGCGCAAGCGACGCACCGGCGGCATCTTGCTGAGCTTGCCCGTGCGGGCCAGTTCGTCCGCCAGTTTCTCGAGCCAGGCGACCTGGGCCGATGCCAGCTCGTTCTGCCGAATCTGCGCTTCATGCATCTTGCGGTTTAACGTACTGCTCTCGCGATCGGAGACATAGCTCATCACCGTTGCGCCCGTGCTCAGCCCGGTGAGAAAGACGCCGGTCCACACGGCCACCGTTCTCAGCCAATTTGTGCGTACTGGCCGTTCATTTATGTTCATTGTTGCCTCTTCACTTGAGGCAAAGGCCGAATTGGTCTAATCAATGCGGATCGGATGTGCATTGACCACGCGGTCCTTGCCGTCATGACTGGGAAGAGAGCTGCCGGGCATGGCGGCTCTCTTTTCGTCTCATCGGTCTCGACCCGCGGCGCAACGCGGCGCGTTGCCAGAGGGCCTCCTCGCCGATTGAGGATTATGAGTTCGTATGGCGTGGGGCGTCTCCTTTTCCTGTTCACAATCCAGGTGCATTCGAGCCAACGGCGCGTCTTTTCGAATCGCTCGGTTGCACTACTGGCTTGTCCAGATATTTTGATCGCAGTAGAACTCACAATGATCTGAACTGAGTCCAATCGAGCACAAGGCAGCTCGCCTGTCCAGGACTTTGAACAAGAATGTTCGCCCTCGAGTCGATTATTTGTGCGCATTTAATCCACGTTAGGCTCACGTTTACCAAGATCTGGCTCTAGTAGACGAGCGTGCCTCTTGGATTTGGGGCAAATTGACGACAGATTGGACTGAACATTCCAATGCCACAGCCCTCCGTCACCGTCAGTGACAAGATCGCGCTTTTGATTGCGCGGTCACCACTGAACAACGCCGCGTTCGTCAGCGATTTCGCGGCGTTTGCGAACGTGCGCGAGAGCGTGGCGCACAGTTGGCTCGACGGCACGCGGACACCCTACAAGAAGAACATCCAGAAGCTTGCCGACTTCTGGGCGCGGTATTTTCCCGGTTTGAACTCCGCAGCGTTTCTGCTCGAGTTCGACGACTTTGCGCATCATCTCGAGACGGCCGAGCCCTCGCTTGATGGTCTCGTGGTCCCCGTCGATGCGGCACGGCTGACCAACGACCAGATCAAGGCCTACACCGGCACCTTCACGCTCCACCGCTTCGCCGCGACACAAAATCCTTCAATTGTGCGGGAGAGCATGTCCATTTCGCTGGCTCCGAGGCGAAATGAACCGGAGCTCGAGGTGCGGCTGCTGTCGCCGTTCGGAAGTGGGGTCCAGCATTTTGTCGGCACGGTCGCGCTGCGCGGCGAGCGCGCGTTCATCATTCTCTCGTGCGATGATCCGGGTGCCTCTGCGATGCGGTTCATTACCTTGCAGGACCGGCTCGACGGGCGGCGTGTCCCATTGGTGGTCGGGACGCTTTCCGGGACGTTCGGGCGCGATGAAATTCCGCTGAATACGCGCGTCACCATTGAGCGCACCAGCGACACACCGGTCAAAGCGCCGAAAGAACTGGCCCTGCCGGACTATCTCGATCCAAGCGAGGCCGACAAATCGGTCTTGATTGCACTCAGCACAACCAGCACGTTCGGTACGACGCAATACAACAACAGCGTCGCGCTCAACGGCACGGGTCGCCAGACCGAGTAGCAAGTCGTCGGAGCGAGGTTTGGATCACCACGTGCTGGTTAGCGCTTGTGCAGGACACCTTCATGACTGCCATCTATGTCGATGCCGATGCCTGTCCGGTAAAAGAGGAAATCTACAAGGTCGCCGGACGCCACAAGATGAAGGTCTTCATCGTGGCGAACAGTTTTATGCGGATGCCTGCGAGCCCTCTGATCGAGCGCGTGCTGGTCGATGACGGGCCAGACGTGGCGGACGACTGGATTGCGGAACACGCCACGCCGGACGATGTCGTCGTGACGGCAGATGTGCCGCTCGCGGCGCGCTGTGTGCCGGAGGGCATCGTCACGCTGGCGCCGAACGGCAAACCGTTCACGCCCGACAACATCGGGATGAAGCTCGCGACGCGGAACCTGATGCAGGATATTCGCGAGGCAACGCACACGCAGACCTACAATGCCGCCTTTGGCCCGCAGGACCGCTCGCGATTTCTGCAGGCGCTGGAGCAGGCAATCCAGACGATCAAGCGAAAGGCATCGACATGAGTGACCCACGCATCGCACTCGTCACCGGTGGAAACCGAGGGCTCGGGCACGCGACGGTCGAAGCGCTGGCCGAGGCCGGTTTTGGAGTTGCGCTGACCGCGCGGGACAAGGCCAAGGCGGAGGCGGCTGCCAAGGACATTGCGAGTGGTTCACGGCTGGTCGAGGGCTACGCGCTCGATATCTCCAACACGCAAAGCGTGCGCGACGGCGTGCGCGCGATCTTCGAGCGACACGGGCGGATTGATGTGCTGGTGAACAATGCCGGCATCTATCCGGAGAGAGAGCACCGCACCACAGGACTTGCAGCGGACCCGGACATGGTTCTCGCCACGCTCGATACAAACGCCGTCGGACCTTATCGCGTGACGCAGGCGGTTCTGCCGATCATGCGTGAGCAGGGATATGGGCGGATCATAAACGTCTCGTCGCAGATGGCGCGGCTTGCGAGCATGGGCGTTGGCTCGCCCGGATATCGAATCTCGAAGACGGCGATGAACGCATTGACGGTGCTGACGGCTGCCGAGATCGGTGGTGCGACCGACATTTGCGTGAATTCTGTCGATCCGGGCTGGGTGCGCACCGATATGGGCGGGCCGAGCGCGGATCGCGATATCTCAGCGGGCATCGACACGGTTGTCTGGCTGGCACGCGACGAAGCGCAGGGAGCACCAACTGGCAAATTCTTCCGGGATCGCACGGAGACGGATTGGTGAGTGGCGATGCGCGGTCGTCGACTGTGCATCGATCGTGGAACGCGCCAACCTGTCACATGCGCGATACACTTATGCGTCACGACATCCCACGACATCATCGGGGCGTCTGCGGATTGTTGATGAGACACCGCGGCGGTGCGGCGGCTATCCTTGGGTGATTCGACGAGAGCTGCCCTGCGACAGGAGCTTGAAGCGCATGAGAGTGAAAGAACTCAGTTATGCGTCGCCGGATCAGTCGATCGGGAAACGCCTGTTGATCCAGGCGATTGAGGAAGTTTCAGGTCGCCGCCGGTTCCTGCCGCTCTATCGCCAGTGGAGCCACGAGATTGCGCCGACCAGCCCGACGATGATGGGCGATATGCTCAGTCTGATCGATGTGCGGCTGGACATTTCGGGTGCGTGGCCGGTGCGGCCCGTCGATGGCGAGCCGGTTGTGATGATCGCCAATCACCCATTCGGGATCGGTGACGGGATTGCGCTGCTCTCACTCGCCGAGCAGCTTGGACGCCCTTACAAGGTTCTGATCAACAGCGAGTTGCTGAAAATTCCGGAGATCAGACCGCACTCACTGCCGGTGGATTTTTCCGCCACGCGGGCTGCGCTCAAGAACAATATCGAGACACGCAAGGCTGCGCTTGAAGCGCTGGGCGAAGGGACGACGATTGTCGTTTTCCCCGGCGGAGGCGTGGCAACCGCGCGGCGCCCATTCCGTGGTCGTGCTCTCGAGTTGCCGTGGCAGCCGTTTATCGGTCGGTTGATCCAGTCAGCCCAAGCCTCGGTGCTGCCAGTCTTCTTTGAAGGGCAGAACAGCAAGCTGTTTCATGTCGCGAGCCATGTCAGCGAGACATTGCGGACGTCGCTGCTCGTCTCCGAGTTTCGCCGTTTCGCCGGATCGGATCTACCGGTGCGGGTGGGTGAGATGATCCCGTTCGATGCGCTGGAGAACCAGGACGATAGGGCTGCACTGGTCAGCGAATTGTTCGCGCGGGTGCTTGCGCTCGGTTCGGAGAATGGCTCCGATGTTTCCGACATGGCGGAATACTTCGATTGGAGCGACCGGTTGGCCGTCTTGGTGCGCAACCGATTGGCGCGGGTCCGCAAACGCGGCTGGCGCACGCGCGAAGCTGCATAGGCGGCTGCGACCTGGCGTTCGTTCCGCCGACTGCTATCGGCGCGCAGTCCGGTCGGCCTTGAAATCCTGGACCGGTGCGTCGATGACGGCCGTGGCTTCCCAGACGCGCAAGCGCTGACGAAACCCGTTCGCGCGCGCGTGATCACCACGCGCTTCAAGCCAGGAAATGGCGACCCGGCAGGCCGTGCGTGTCACGATGTCATGGCTGGCCATGGCGTGTTTCAGGTGTGTCAGACCCTCGACCCGATCGAGATCAAGAAGCAACATGCCAAGCATCAAGGCCGCACCCGCATCTCGCGGATCGGCTTCGCGCGCCGCCCGGATCTGGAGTTCCGCCTCGACCGTATCACCGCAGGCCAGCGCCGCGCGCGCCGCTGCCAGACGCCCGTTACCGACACCCGGGCAATCACTCTCAAACATACGCATACAACCAACCCTCATTGCACCTATCGAGACTGCCACGGGAACCTTAATTTTTTCTCCCTCTTCGTCAGGATTTCGGCCGCGCTTCGGGCGGTCGTGCGGCGATCAGAGGAACACGGCCGCTTGGTGACCGATGGTTTTGGGCGGGTTGTCCAATCGGTGGACGATCGGTGCGTGCGGGACGCGGCGCCCGCGCCAAGGCCTCTTCCTCATGTGACAGGCTGGAACCCCAGAACTGTCCGAGCGTTGGGCCGTCCTTGATCCGGCGATCGCGGAAGAAAAAGCCGTACACCTCATGAAACCAGACGCGGCGCCCCATCTGGTAGTACCAGCGCTGGGCGTGGCGCAGCTTGGCATCCGGCAAGGTGAACAGGCGCAGCAACGCCTTCGGACGTGACTGGACGATAAACTCGATCGCCTTAACCCAGACGAACACGCGCCAAGGAGGAACGTGCCGCGTGGCGAGCACCTGATGTTTATAATCCCATTTGCTCTGATCCATCTGAATCACGGTGCGAGCACGCGCCAGATCGAAAAAAGGGGTCCAGCGGTGCGGTGTGACGTAGACGCTCTGGATCTGATCGGGGTCGTAGATCAGCAATTGGCGCAGCTGCCGCCAGTAGTCTCGATCCCGCTCCTCCTCAAAACCAACCACCCATGTCGCCATCGAAAGCATGCCGTGCTTGCGCATCAGAAGGATGGCTTCGCGATCAGTCGATGTCGAGCCGCCCTTCCTGATCGTAGCAAGGACGGTGGCGTCGGTGTTCTCCATCCCCATGAGGAACCGCTCGACACCTGCCTTTTTGTACAAATGCAGATGGTCGGCATCGCGAACGATGTCATCGGCCCGCGTTGAGCCGACGAGCGTGACGCTGACCTCCTCGGCGATCAGTGCTTCGAGAAAGCGCTTCCACATCCGTTTGGACGAGGTCGGGTTCTCATCCGCGAAGTTAAAGACCTCAACCCCGTGCTGGCGATGTAGACGGGCGATCTCAGCTGCAAATTTCTCCGGATTGCGATGCCGCCATTTGGTCCAGAAGCCTCGTTGGCCGCAGTAGTTGCAGGGGTGCGGGCAGCCGCGTGAGAACTGAACGACGACGGCGCGTTTTCCTCCCCAGTAGGAGTATCGCGCATGGTCAATCAGCTCCCAGCCAACGCGGCAGGCATCGAGATCAGGGATGAGCGGGCGCTGTGCCGTCGCGGTTGGATGACCCTCGGGATCACGAAACGCGAGGCCGGGCGTGGCATCGAGTGGCGCATCTGCCTCAAGAGCCGTGACCAGCTCCACGACTGTTTCCTCACCTTCGCCGCGCACGATGATATCAAAAACCGTGTCGGCCGCGAGAATGTCGCGCCAGTGATAGGTCGGGAAAACGCCGCCATAGACCACCACAAGACCGGGTATCGCCTGCTTCGCCCGTTTCGCGATCTCGTGGGCGACGGGGTGGCCGGAGGTTGATCCGGAGTGTCCGAGCAGCAGGAGATCAGGCGCGTACGCGGCGATCTCCGCCACGACATCGACGAGCGGCATGGGTCCGAACTCGGCATCGATCAGACTGACCTCGTGGCGAGCGTCGATCAGCGGGCCGCCGATGCTCAGCAGTCCAAGTGGCGGCAGGTGATCATCGGGGATGCGACTGCCAATGGCGGGATGCGGTGGATTGACGAGAACAATACGCACAGGAAAACCTCCTCGAAGCGTTCGGCTTCAAGGGGTTGTCGCCCGTACAATTGCAATGCGGGCGCAGGCTTTCAGGAGTTGCGGCGACGGCTTGCGCAGCGCGAGCGCATGACGTGTCGTCGCAGATCATCCGGCGTTTTTCTCTACAACCTCGGCGAGTTGCCCTTTGAGCGTGTAGTCCGTCATGTCGGCCTGTAGCGGGGTGATGGAGATTTTCCCGTTCAGGACGGCCCAGGTGTCCGTGCCTTCGTCGGCGACCTTGTGGCGAGGGGCGAACCCGAACCAGTAGTACGGGCGTCCCCATGTGTCGTGCCGCTCGTCCATGGAGAGGCGGCCGTGGCTGCGACGCCCCTGCGAAGTCAGCACCGTTTCCGTCACAGCTTCCGGCGGGCGCGCCGGAAAATTGATGTTCAGCACCGCGTTCTTGTTCCACCCGGCGTCGAACAGGCGACGGACTAGATCAGGCGCGTGGGAGAGCGGTGTGTCCCAGTGCGCTACGAAATTGTCATCGGCGCTCAACGCAAGCGAGAATGCGAGTGAGGGGATGCCGAGCATAGCGCCCTCCATCGCGCCTGCGATCGTGCCGGAGTAATGCACGTCGTCTGCGAGGTTCTGGCCGCGGTTGACGCCAGAGAGGATCAGGTCTGGCAGCTTCTCGCCCAGCACGTGGCGCGTCGCCATGATCACACAGTCGGCGGGGGTACCTTTGACTGCGTAGGTCTGCGGCGTGAGCTCACGACAGCGCAACGGCTCGTGGAGGGTGAGTGAGCGGGAGACGCCGGACTGGTCGGTCTCCGGCGCAACAGTCCAGACGTCATCACTCAGTTTCGCTGCGACCCGCTGGAGGATGTCGAGCCCCGGCGTGGCAATACCGTCATCGTTCGTGACCAGAATGCGCATGGTGTTTTTCTCCGCGCTTTTGGGGAAATGGTTTGCCGGGCGGTCGCGTCCACCTCAGGCGGCAGCGATCGTCGTCGCGCCGCCCATGTAGGTGGTGAGTGCTTGCGGCACCCGGATGCTTCCGTCAGCATTTTGATAGTTTTCCAGCACGGCGATCAGCGTACGGCCGACCGCAAGCCCGGAGCCGTTCAATGTGTGGACGAAGTTGACGGCTTTCGCGTTGTCGCTTGCACGATAGCGGGCGTTCATGCGTCGTGCCTGAAAGTCACCGCAGACAGAGCAACTGGAAATCTCGCGATAGGCATTCTGTCCCGGTAGCCAGACCTCGAGATCGTACGTCTTGCGCGCGCCGAAACCCATGTCGCCGGTGGAGAGCAGCATCACGCGGTATGCGAGGCCGAGGCGCTTCAGAATTTCCTCCGCGCAGCCGGTCATCCGCTCCAGCTCATCCAGCGATGTTTCCGGGGTCGTGACGCTCACCAACTCGACTTTCGAGAACTGGTGCTGGCGGATCATGCCACGGGTATCACGGCCTGCCGCACCGGCCTCCGAACGAAAGCATTGCGTCCACGCCGTATAGCGCCGGGGCAGGCTGGCTTCATCGACGATCTGCTCGCGCACCAGGTTTGTCAGCGGCACTTCCGCCGTCGGGATCAGCCAGTGTTTCTGCTCCGTGCGAAACAGGTCTTCGGCAAACTTTGGAAGCTGGCTCGTGCCGAACAGTGCATCATCGAGAACGAGTGCGGGCGGTACGACTTCTGTGTAGCCATGCTCTTCCGTCTGGATATCCAGCATGAACTGGGCAAGCGCCCGCTCGAGCCGGGCAAGCCCGCCCTTGAGGACAACAAAGCGCGAGCCAGAGATTTTTGCCGCGATCTCGAAGTCCATCTGACCGAGCGCTTCGCCAAGCTCGAAGTGTTCTTTTGGCGTGAAGTCGAGGTTCGGCGGGGTGCCGACCTTGCGCACCTCGACATTATCCTCCTCATCCGCGCCGTTCGGCACATCATCCAGCGGGAGATTTGGCAGTGTGGCAAGCGCGTCGCGCAACTCCGCATCCAGCGCGCGCTCGGTCTCTTCGCCACCCTGGATCTCGGTTTTGATCGCTGCGACTTCATCGATCCTCGCCTGCGCGGCGGCATCGTCACCGCTCGCCTTGGCCTTGCCGATCTCCTTTGACGCCGCATTGCGGCGCTGCTGGAGGTCCTGGAGATGCGCGACGTGCGTGCGGCGCTTCTCATCGATGGCGAGCAGGTCTTCAGATTGCGGCGCGACACCGCGGCGCGCGAGGGCGGCGTCAAAGTCTTCCGGGTTGTCGCGGATCATCTTGATGTCGAACACAGCAAAATCCTTGTCGCACCAATTGGCGGGGCGGCACGTGACGGGTGTGCCCGGACGGCGCGTTGCGGTTGAAGGTTGCGCGCAGCTATAGGGGTTTGGCGGGCAACAATAAAGCCGAGGCGACGCGCAGGGGCGGGCGGAGATGAGCCGACCACAAAGCAGCAACAATGGCGCGATCGCCGCACCGTTCCGCATCGGTCTCGAAGCAATTGCGCCGGATGCGTGGATCGAGATCGATGATCGCCATGCGGCGCAGATCGCCGAGAAGGAGCGACTGCTGGCGACGAAGGGCGACGCGGTGTTTCGCGCGATGCCCGAGAGCGCGGCGGCACAACGCGAAGCCTGCGAGATGCTGTGCGATCACCTCGTGTCGGTGCATCCGGAACACGTCGTGCCGGACGGCGATGGCGTGCGCGCGGTTGCGGGCAAGCAGCGCGTCTCAGCCGGCAAAGGCGTCGAGCAAGACCTGATGCAGGTGTCGCGCCTCGTCCAGGACGATCTCGTCATCATGGAGAAGTCGCAGGGCGTGCATCGGCTAACGGCCGCCTCGCTGTGTTTTCCATCGTCATGGCGGCTGGAAGAAAAATTTGGTCGCGCGATGGCCGACATTCATGCGCCGGTGCCGGGTTTTGGGCCGGGGACGCGGACGGCCGCCATGATCGAGCGGATTTTCGACAACCTGCGCGATGACCTCCCCGCGCGTCGTTACAACTGGTCGCTCTATGCGTCGCCCGATCTCTACCATCCGGTAGCGGATCATCATCTCGACGCGGACGCCCTGCGCTCAACCGATCCGTCGGCTTGGCTGCGCGTGGAACGCCAGACGCTGCGGCGGCTGCCACGCAGCGGCGGCATCCTGTTCACGATCAAGATCTGCGTTGATCCGATCGCCGTGTTGCGGGAGGACGCGGCGAGCCGGGCTCAGGCGCACGCGCTCGCTGATCACGTCGATGCGCTGACGTCCGAGCAAGCCGACTACAAGGGGATGACCAAGAGCCGTCATGAGATCGCACGATGGTTGCGTGACGCGGCCGACAGCGCTGGCTGAGGCCGGTGCGCTATTCCTCGAGGCTCGCGTCGAATGCGGCCTGATCTTCCGCGCGTTTTTTCTCCACCATACCGACCGTGATGATCGAAAGCTCGTAGAGCAGCAGTGTCGGCAGTGCGAGACCGATCTGGCTGATCGGATCAGGCGGCGTGAGGATCGCCGCGGCGGCGAATACGCCAACGACCGCGTACTTGCGCTTGCCTCTCAGTCCATCCGCGGTCGCGAGCCCGACACGGCCGAGAAGTGTGAGCACGACTGGCAACTGGAAGCAGACGCCAAAGGCGAGGATCAGCGTCATGATCAGCCCGAGGTACTCACTCACCTTGAAGGTCGTCTCAAGATTAAAACTCTCACCCTGCTCCGGAACGAGGTTGAGAAAAAACTTCATCGCCATTGGCATGACCAGCCAATAGACCAGCATCGCGCCGATGGTGAACAGGATCGGGGTGGCGATCAGGTAGGGATAGAACGCCTGGCGCTCATTCTTGTAGAGGCCCGGCGCAACGAACATGTAGAGCTGCGTTGCGATAATCGGGAAGGCGAGGAAGACGGCGCCGAACAGGCCGAGCTTGATCTGCGTGAAGAACCATTCCTGCGGCGCTGTCTGCTGCATGCGCAGTTCGTTCAGCGGCACGTCAGCGGCCCAGACATACGGGTAGACGAGCGTCGTGTAGATCGACTCTGAGAAATAAAAGCAGACAACGAACGCGACCGCGATCGCGACGAGTGCCCAGATGAGCCGCGAGCGTAACTCGATCAGATGCTCGATGAGTGGCGCGCGTGACGCCTCGATGTCGACGTTGCTCACGGTTTAAGCTCCGGCCTTTTCAGTGGCCGTTTTCAGTGGCGGCTCGTTTTCCACCACGTCGACGTCGGATGCCTCCCCCGTCAGTGAGGGATCGTCAGAAAGATCGTCGTTGGTTGCCGCGTCGTTCTCATTGGCTGCTGCGGCCTTTGATTGGAACGCGGCTGCCTCCGCCTCGTCGGCACGATCATAATCGCTGATCGTTTCCTGCAGATCGCGATCTATCTCGCCGAGGTCATGGTTCATCGTGCGGCGCAGATCCTCGAGCGGGTCGACCTTCGTAACCTCGTTCAAATCCTTGCGCAGATCATCAAGCTCACTGTCCCGCACGGCGTCATTGAACTGGCTGGTAAACTCTGACGCCATGCGCTTCGCCTGCCCGACGAACTTCCCGATGGTGCGGAGCATGCGCGGCAGGTCCTTCGGACCGACCACGATGATCGCGACCACCGCGATGATGAGCATTTCACTCCAGCCGAGATCGAACATCGCTAGCTTTCAGGTTTTCAGGTCGTCATCGCGAAACCGGGCATATCCGCGGCTCCGACGAGGAACACGACCTAGCTGGCGCGCGTCTTCTCGGTTTCGCGGGCATTCACGGTAGACGCCTCGTGATCGATCGTCGTCGCGACCTCTTCGTCGTCGTCCTTCATGCCCTTCTTGAAGCTTTTGATGCCTTTCGCGACATCGCCCATGAGGTCGGAAATCTTTCCCCGACCAAACAGCAAGACAACCAGAATTCCGACGATGGCAATCTGCCAGACACTCAAACCCATGTGCTCACGCTCCCTCGGTAAGCAGATCCTCGATGTTGCGGAAACTATTGCAAAAAGGCCACGTGCCCGCAACCGGACAGCGCGGTGCAAATCGCCGCTTTCGATATCCGATACCGAAGATTTGGGGTTGAATTACGCCGGATGCCAGTCTGCCGCGTGATGGGGGGCCCACATGCGGCTGCGCGCTTGCAGGTCAGCGACGACAATCAGGCTGGAAACGTCAACACAGCGGACGCCGGCACGCGGACGCCAATTGTGCTGCCGATGGCCGGGGCATCCGCCTCATTGACCCGCGCCATCACGGGCTGGTCGACGCCTTGAACAGCGAGTTCCAACAAAGCGCTGTCACCGAGGAAACTGGCGTCGATGATGCGTCCGGGCACGCCCTCGCCCTCGGGCAGCAGTTCAACGCCCCGCTCTCGCACGCACATGATCGCGTCAGCACAGGCGGGCGGTGCGGCGACCGGCGTTGCAACCATCGGGTTTTCCAGCACACCGTCGACGACGCGACATGGCAACTCGTTCATGTCGGAGAAAAACCGTGCGACGAACAGCGTTGCCGGGTGGTGATAGAGTTCGTCCGCCGTCCCAACCTGCACGACGCGACCGCGATCCATCACCGCGATCCGGTCGGCCATGCGCATCGCCTCTTCAGGGTCGTGGGTCACGATCATCGACGTGGCGCGGGTCTCACGCAGGACAGCCAGCGTCTCGTTCTGCATGTTCTCGCGCAGCTTCACGTCGAGCCCGCTGAACGGCTCGTCCATCAGCAGCACGGCCGGGCGCGGGGCGATCGCACGGGCGAGGGCGACGCGCTGCTGTTCGCCGCCGGAAAGCGTATCGGGATAGGCGTCCGCGAGATGCGCAAGGCCGACCCGGGCGAGTGCTGCCGACGCTGTCTGTGCTGCGTCGGCGCGCGCGAGATGGCGCAGGCCGAACCCTACATTTTCCATCAGGCTCAGATGCGGGAACAGCGCGAAGTCCTGGAACATCAGGCC
>JBCAXC010000022.1:0-12858 GCA_038534255.1 Pseudomonadota bacterium | reverse complement strand
TGTCACGACCGGTTATGGCCCTTCTGAGAAAAAGCCTACAGGAGCATATCAGCCTTGAAGTTTCCCCGGAAGCGGGCGTGCCGGGTGTGGCAGGTACAGCCTCGAAGGCTAGGCTTTAGTAATGAACGCCATCCACATACAATCAGCAACTGTGGAGGACGCATCCGATTTGAGTGCGCTCATTCAAGCCGCTGTTCGAATTTCCAATTCGGGCGACTATGATCCGGCGACTGTCGAGTTGATTTGCGCGAATTTCACGCGCGACAAGGTCATTGAGAAGATGGCACTGCGGGATGTATTCGTTGCAGTCTGCAATAGAGACATTGTCGGAACGGTCAGCTTAGGAAACGGCAAGCTGCATTCGATGTTTGTCGAGCCGAACCGTCAGAGGAAAGGCATTGGGCGACGCCTGGTCGACCACCTTGAGAAACACGCTGTTAACACCGGACATACTGAGCTGAAGTTGTCGTCATCAATCACGGCTAAGCCGTTCTACGAAAAACTCGGGTACGAACTTGTCAAGTTCGAGGAACGCAGCGACGGTTCAACCTTCTTGATGAAAAAATCTTTACAATGAGTATTTTCGCAAGGTGTCATCAGGCTTAATCTAGCGGCTGAGTATAGCGAGGCAGAAGATACCCCAGATGCGGTCTCGATGCGCTCAATATGCGACAAAACCGATAGGGCCAGCAAGAGACATCATAGGGGGCGGGTGTGTTCTTCCCATTCTTTGCGGGTTATCTCCCAAATCTCCGACGGTAGACAACCGGATACGTATTCACGGTTCATTGTTTCCACCACCCGCATGCCGCTACGCTCAGAGATACGACGGGAGCGCTCATTGGCAACAGCCTTTGGGACCCGCAGAACAGGTTGTTCAAGAACCTCGAACCAGAAATCGGTGACTGCGGCGCTTGCTTCTGACATGAGACCCTGTGCCTGCCAGGATGGATCAAGCCAAAACCCGCGATTGTCATTTGGCTTCTTCATTAGACTGATTACGCCAATTAGCTTTTCTGGCATTTTGCGCGGTCGGATCGACCAATGCCACTCGACTCCCCGCTCAACTGCGGGGAGTGCGATGTCGCGAATGAATGTTAGGGCACCGTCCGAAGGGTAGGGCCAGGGGACATTGTTAGACAGAAACTCTACGATCTCCCATTTAGGAAACACGGTTTGAATTGCTTCAGCGTCACCAAGCTCGAGTGGCCTAAGTCGTAGTCGAGGTGTTTCAATAATTGGGGTTTCTATTGTCATAGAAGCTGGCCCTTGATATGTCCTCCAACCTTAGAGAACGAAGCCATCGTATTGGCTCCGCCAAGTGCGGCCAAGGTCCGCTTGGGGTCAAAACCTGAAATCGCCAACCGGATCAAAGCGCGTCCGCTTTCGGACGTCGAAAAGATCACCCCGCTACAGTTTCAAACACCGCACCTGCTCAGATCTGCACAGGCCAACCACCGGACATAGGCGCTCTAGAGCAGCGGCAAGGCCCTTCGCTAGATGACGCGATGCTCTGTCTTTCACACCGGCTTTCCACCCACGTCCGTCACCCCACCGTGCAGCGACATGACGGCGTTGCGTCACCAACGCCCACCACCCACAAAAAAACCCGCCGGTGTTGCCACCAGCGGGTTTGTCTCGTTGAACCGTCGGTCCGTGGCGCATCAGCGCTTCGAGAACTGGAAGCTCCGGCGGGCTTTGGCGCGGCCGTATTTTTTCCGCTCCACCACGCGGCTGTCGCGCGTGAGGAAACCGCCCTTTTTCAGGACACCGCGCAGCGCCGGCTCATAGTGTGTGAGCGCCTTCGAGATGCCGTGACGCACAGCACCCGCCTGGCCTGAAAGACCACCACCCGTGACAGTGCACATGATGTCGTATTGGTCCATCCGGTCCGCAGCGACGATCGGCTGTTTCAGGATCATTTGCAGGACGGGGCGCGCAAAATACTTGTCGTACTCGCGCTTGTTGACGGTGATCTTGCCGCTGCCGGGCTTGACCCAGACACGGGCGACCGCGTCTTTCCGCTTGCCCGTCGCATAGGCGCGGCCGTGCTGGTCGAGCTTTTGCTCATAAACCGGCGCACTGTCTTCGCCACCGGTTGCGTCCGCTGCCACATCGCCAGCGACCACGCCATCGGCAGGTGCGGTCTGTCCGGCGGTTGCCGCGGCGAGATCTTCGAAGGATTTGATTTCGTCAGCCATGGATCAGCCCCCCTGACTTTCAGTCTTGTTTTCCTGAACGCCGGAGTGGTGCTTGCGCAGCGCGTTCTTCGTGTTCATCGCCTTGACGTCGAGCGGCGTCGGGTTCTGCGCTTCGTGCGGATGGTCCGGCCCGGTGTAAACGCGCAGATGCTTGAACTGCGCGCGCGACAGCGGCCCGCCGGGCATCATCCGCTCAACGGCCTTAGAGACCACGCGCTCTGGAAAGCGCCCATCGAGAAGTTGGTGGGCTTCACGGCTTTTGATCCCGCCCGGATAACCGGTGTGCCAGTAGTAAGTCTTGTCGCGGCGCTTGTTGCCGGTGAACACGACCTTCTCGGCATTGATGACGACGACATGGTCGCCGCAATCAATGTGCGGTGTGTAGCCGGGCTTGTGCTTGCCGCGCAGGCGATTGGCGATGATGGATGCGAGCCGCCCGACCACGAGGCCTTCGGCGTCAATCAGCAACCACTTCTTGTCGACCTCGGCGGTCTTCATCGAATAGGTTTTCATTGTGGGTCGTCCTTGTCGTCCGCCCGCCGGACAGTGTGGCGTCGGGCATAAAGAAACGGGGCACGCGTCGGCGGCCCCGGTTGGACAGCGTTCTACGGGCCTTCGTGGTCACGGTCAACGGACTGAAATCAAATAAAACGCAGTAAAAACAATGACTTGATGGAAAGGTATTATTTTACCTACTCAAGTCTGTAGGCTCACGCACCGTCCGCCCAGTCCGGAGGCAGCGAGTAGGTCGCATTCGCCTGCGCCACCATCCGCGCATCGTCGGCCGAATACATCCGCACATCGCCAACCGCCAGCCGACGCCCGAGCTTGATCAGGTCGACCTCGGCAATCATGTCGCGCGGCAACGGGCGGCGCAAAAAATTGATCGTGGCCGATGTCGTGACGGCGAGCGGCACGCGCCCGATGTTGGCAAGGATGGCCACGTACATCGAGATGTCCGCAAGCGTGAACATCGCAGGTCCGCTGATCGTCCCGCCGGGCCGCAGCATCCGCGCGTCATATGTCATCCGGACACGGGCACCATGCGGTCGCACGTTTTCGATGATGAACAACTCGCTGCCAGCATTCGCCTCGGGAAAAACGTCCTCGATGTAGGCTGCGACCTCGTCTCGTGTCAGGCGCGTCGTCGATGTTGCGCCAGATGGCGTGTCCGGTCTGTCGTTGTTCGTGGACATCGCGGTCGCCCTTCTCGCTGCTCCATTTCGTCTTCGAAGCGTGATACGAGGGAACGACACAACAGGCCAGAGCGCGTCGCGCGCCAAAGCTGAGGGCACCGCCATGACAAACGTCGTCTCCCTCGAGACCGCCACCCCGCGCGCGTCCGCCGATGATGCGCCGATCCTGCTTCGTGAGACGCAGGACGGCATCACGACCCTGACTATGAACCGCCCGCGCGCCGCGAACGCGCTGTCCGAGCGGATGATCAGCGAGCTGACAGATGCGATCATTGCCTGTGGAACCGACACACGCACCAAGGTCATCGTGCTGGCGGCGAACGGGGCGGTGTTCTGCGCTGGCCATGATGTGAAGGAGATGACTGGCCACCGTGCGGACGCCGATGGCGGACGCGCCCACTTCACGCAGATCATGGAGGCCTGCGCGACGCTGATGCAGACAATCGTCGCCTGTCCGAAACCGGTGATCGCGGCCGTACATTCGACGGCGACCGCCGCCGGCTGCCAGTTGGTCGCGACGTGTGATCTCGCGATCGCGGCCGAAAGCGCAGGCTTCTGCACGCCCGGTGTCCATATCGGGCTTTTTTGCTCCACGCCGATGGTCGCTCTCACGCGAAACGTCCCACGCAAGAAGGCGATGGAAATGCTGCTGACCGGCGACACGATTTCTGCCGAAGCAGCAGCCGAGATGGGACTGGTCAACCGCGTCGTTGCCGACGCGGACGTGCTGAACGAGGCGCAGGAGATGGCGGCAGTGATCGCCTCGAAATCACCGGCCACTGTCGCCACCGGCAAGGTCGCGTTCTATCGCCAGATTGAGATGCCACTCGCCGAGGCCTACAGCTTTGCCGCCGATGTGATGGTACGCAACATGATGCACCGCGACGCGGAAGAGGGCATCGGCGCGTTCATCGAAAAGCGCCAGCCCGAGTGGGACGCGGGCAATGACTGACGCCTTTGCCGACGAGCAATACGACGACGCTGACATCCGCCGCATCCTGAAGACGACGTCGACTGTTGCGATGGTCGGCGCGAGCACGAACGAAAACCGCCCGAGCTTTTTCGTCCTCAAGTATTTGTTGGAGAAAGGCTATCACGTGATCCCGGTCAATCCGGGCGCGGCGGGGAAGGAAATTCTTGGACAGACCGTCGTCGCCTCGCTCGACGAGATCGATGAGGACGTCGATATGGTCGACGTGTTCCGCCCGTCATCCGCAACGCCAGACATCGCCCGCGATGCGGTCGCAATCGGCGCGAAAACCCTGTGGCTGCAACTCGGCGTCTTTAACGACGAAGCAGCAACGATCGCCCGCGACGCCGGGCTCGACGTCATCATGAACCGCTGCCCAAAAATCGAGTATGGCCGCCTTTGCGGAGAAGCTGGATGGATGGGCCTCAACTCCGGCACCCTCAGCGCCAGACGCGGAGCCATGCTGCCCGGCATGCAGCGACGCAAGCTGCGGTGACCGGGGGATTGCGATGTCGCTGATTGCGACGGGATCAGCCCCGGTGCATCATGGCCGGTGACGGGATTATCCGCACGCGTCATGATGTGTTGCGCCAAGTGCGATAGGAGGTCACTTTCCCGATATCTGGATGAACTCTTGACCGCGACCGAGGTGCCACGAATGCGTTTGCTGCGACTTTTCACTCTCCCTGCCTTCGCACTCCTTGCATCAACGGCGATGCCGACAGCGTCCGCGTCTGAGCCAAGCCCGACCGCCAACTCGTGTGCCCTGGTTTCGCTCCTTCCGAAGCAGGGTCTTAGCGCCGCGACGGAGCGTTTCAAAGAGGTTGTGGCCTGGCTCGATGATGCGTTGGCCGGGCAAATGGTTTCAGCATTCCAGCTGCTCGGCGATCGCAAGTTCGCAAAGGCCGACGCGTTCGTTCTGGCGGAGCTACCGGGCTATGCGGCGGAGCATTTGCTTGCAGTCGATGTTGAAGACGACGGTATCGTTTACGTCCGCATGGCGTATGTGCGCTATCAGGGCGCTTTGAGAATCGCGCATTTTTCGATCGACGATAACTACGAGAAACTTCTCGCCCGCCGATCGTTCAATGGCACGCTTCAAAAACTTGAGTGTCCACTTCAATAGCGCGGGGCCTGACACCATGCCCAGCATCCCACCATTCTCCACGCTAGGCACTTTCTGGCGCGGAAACCTGCATACCCACTCGCATCTCTCGGATGGTCGTCTCCCACCGGCGGACGTCATCGCGGCGTATCGCGACGCGGGTTATGACTTCATGGCGCTCACCGATCATTTTCTTGAGCGTTATGACTGGAGGATGGCTGACACGCGAGCGCTGCGAAGTGCCGACTTCACGACGCTGATCGGGGCCGAAATCCACGCGCCGAAAACCAATGTCGGCGAACTCTGGCATCTGGTTGCCGTTGGTCTGCCGCTTGATTTTTCTCCGTGTAGCGCAACAGAAGACGGCCCTGCGCTTGCACGCCGCGCAAGAGAGGCAGGCGCGTTCGTCGCCATCGCGCATCCGGCGTGGTCGCAACTTGATCTTGAGGATGGTCTTGCGATCGACGCCGCCCATGCCGTCGAGATCTACAATCATGGCTGTGCGGTCGAGAATGATCGTGGCGATGGGCTCTATCTTCTTGACCAACTGCTGAACACTGGCCGCCGGCTCACGGCAATCGCGACGGACGATGCACACTTCGCGCACTTTGATCGCGATGCGTTTGGCGGGTGGGTGCATGTCAAGGCGGAGGAAAATACCCCGGATGCGCTGCTCGAAGCTCTCAAGGCGGGTCATATGTATTCGAGCCAAGGACCGCAAATCCACGACATCGCGATTGACGAGAACCGGCTGAGCATCGCCTGCTCCCCCGTTGACACCGTCAGCGTGATTTGCGGCAATTCCCGCTCGGCCGTCGCACGGGGGCGCCACATGACGCATGCCGAACTTGATCTGGCGCAACTCGGCGAGGGCTGGCTGCTCGAACGGGAAAGCCCATGGTTCCGTTGCGTCGCGATTGACGCTGCAGGCCGCCGTGCGTGGACCAATCCCATCTGGCGCGCGAATGTCTGAGTGTCTCGGATAATCCTGCTGTAACAATAGTCACGCAACCGTGATCGAATGAAACAAGGTTCCGTCCGATGCGGGAGTGCGGACACGCTATGACGTCTATGGATCACGTCGGGAGATTGATCTCCGTATTGAGCAACAAGGAGATGTTTCCATGAGAACGCTCACGTCTCGCATCGCTGCCGGCATTGTGGCTGTGGTCGGATTGACGCTGGCCGCCCCGGCTCAGGCCGTACCAGCTGCTCCGGCACTCGCTGCGCCCCTGACCGCAGACGCGAAAAAGACAAAGCCGACATCGGTGTCTTTTCGCCATCGCTTCCGGCGGCATAATCGCATTCGCCACCACCGCTTCAGACATCGTGGCTTTCGCCGTCACCGCCGGTTGCGTCGTTTCCATCGCGGACCGAGGATCCGGCTTCATATTGCGCCGCGTTATCGCTATCGGCGGCACTATCGAGGCTATCGCCGTGCGCGCTGTTTCCGACCACATCTGCGCGGATACTATTCTCGCCACTGTAAACGGGTGCGTTATCGGGCCCGGCTGCGCCGCCACTACTACTAAGGCGTCGGTGAAAATTTGACGTAGTTATCAGGCCGGCGCATCGCGTCGGCCTGTCTGCGTTTGTATGGAAGCGTCATCAGCCAGCCGTCGGCAACCTCATGCGCCGGTCTGCCATGCCCGTATGGCGTCGATCGGCCAGAGCAGCATGATCACGTTCAACGTGAGATTGTCGCGGATCAGTGCCCCGACAATAATCTCCGCCGCCACAGCAAGCGTGATGGTGAGCCAGACGGGCAGTCGCATCGCCAACCAGAACCCGAAGAACATCGCGCCGATGTCGCTGACCGAGTTCAAGACGCTGTCACCGAAATAGTCGAGTGAGATCGTCGTCTCGCGATAGCGTTCGATCACTGCATTGGTGTTCTCCAATATTTCCCACGCCGCCTCCAGCAGCGTTGCGATCACCAGCTTCCAGGTGATCGACCCGCGCGGCCATGCCAGATGCAGGACACCATAAAAGATGAAGCCGTGGATGATGTGCGAGAACGTGTACCAGTCCGTGATGTGCTGGGAATTTTCGGAACTCTGCACGACGCCGTGCCAGAGCTTGATCGATCCGCAGGTGCAGATCGGCACACGGCCCATGGCGAGCAGAATGCACGCAGTGATGACAGTCAAGACGAGCGGCAAACGCCAGTCGATTTTTTGCGCGTGCAAGGCGTCAGACATTTTCGTTCCCCGCCGTGGCTGCGCGCCCAATCATCGGATGCGCTGAAACGCGCAAACGCTAACGGGGAATCGCTGGTCGCGCCAGCACACGCACTATCTGATGCTCGGGGAGGCTCAGCGACGGCAGGGCAGGGCCGATGCGTTACAAGACCATCCGCCGCCTGACGGTGCGCAGCTGACATGCCGCTTGTGGGCATGGCGGAAACGCGCCCAGCGATGGCCGTACTCGAGGTTGGTAAAACCGTTCCAGTCCCGCATCGCCATGTTCGCGACCTGACGCTTCGAGGCGCGCGCACGGGCGTGACCCGTGTGGCGGTGCGTTGCGAGACACAGCTTGCCGTGGACGCGCATTTTCTCGTGTAGCCCCAGCAACGCCTGCGAAGAGGCCGGGCTCGGTGAGAGCAACATCGCGGCAGCGGCGAGCGCCATCACGACGGGAGGGAAAATCGACGGTCGCGCTTGAGTGTGCTTGCCGGGCTGCATCGTACCACCTTTGCGAAGACGCGATCGCAGCACAGACGCGACGATCATTTCACACGGCACGAAGAGTACGGACGAAGTCTTGAGGAACCCTTGCGCGAATAGAACACGCGAAACGCGCGGGAGCTTTTCTTTGCCGATCAGCGCATCAGCAACGATCTCAGGCGCGGATCGCAACCAGGTCAATCGGCCCAATGATACCGTCAACCTCACGTTTCGGCCGGTGTTCGTGTCGCAGCCGGGGACGATAGCCGCCGGCCTCTGCTGCATCCCAGAGATCCTGCGTCACGAGCGCCATCGTGCCCTCGGCCTTGTTGTGTTTTTCAAGTTTCGCCGCGAGGTTCGCCGCCGTGCCGATCACCGTATATTCAAGACGGTCATCGGAGCCGAGCGTGGCAAACACCACCGTGCCCGAAGCCGCCGCGAGGTTGATCGAAAGATCTCGAGCCCGGTCGTCGCTCGCATTGCCCCGTCGCCAATGCTCGGACGCGCGAATAATCTCCTCGATCGCCCGCATCGCATCCTCCGCCGCGGACTTCGACTCGACGACCGCACCGAACGTCGCCATCACGCCGTCGCCCATGAACTTGTCGACGACCCCGCGATGCCGGTTGATCACCGGCACGATCTTGTCGTGATAGCTCGTCAGCATCTCGACGATTTCCCGCGGTGTGACTGAGCCTGAAAAGTTTGAGAAACCGCGAATGTCGATCATGACGATCACGGCCTCGCGTTCACTCGCTTGACCTGCGGAGAGCGTGCCGTCCTGGCTCACGATCGTCTCGGCGACGCCGCGGGAGAGAAACTTCCGCATCTCCCGTGCGTTGGACACTTCCGTGAGCGCACGCACCAGCATTTGCCGGGCACGCCAGATCGCCAGCGTCAGCACCGCCGTCACCGTGAGGATGACGAACACCTTGCCGAATTCCGCGCCGCGCAGAATGCGGTTGCCGTTGACGTATTCAGTAAAGCTCCGCGTTACGGTATCAGGCGGACTGACGGCGATGGCCCAACCGACAAGAAGCAGCCAGCCGAACGCTGCGATCACGCCCGAAAGCATAACGTAACGCGGATCAAACCGCAGCGCGCGCAGGGAAATGAACGCAAAGAGATAAACGAATGTCGGGACCTTTAGCGAGAACGCCGCCGGCTGCAGATACTGCATATGAAAGTACCAGACGAGGCCGAGAACGAGCCCGATGTCCACGCAAATTGAAAGCACCAGCATCCAAGCGGGAATGTAGCCGCGATAAGCCAGCATCAGTCGCACGATGGTGAAAGCACCATACGCCACGAGCGCAATCGGCACCGGCTGCGCAATCATCATCGGCGCATCGATCGGGCGCGGGGCGACGAGATACAACGCCGCAAACACGCTGACGAACAGCAGCTGTGCCCAGCCGATCAGCCGCTCGCTTTCGGTCTCCTGGTCAATCAGGTCTTGCTGGACGCGGTCGGGCAGGCGATCCCCGCCAAGGCTTCCACGTAGCATCAGCCCGGGTGAGAGCAAACCGCGCCACGCGCGCGCCACCAGCCGTATCGGCAATCCCGGTTGGTTCATGCGCTTGCTGCCTGTCTTCTTTCCGGCTCGTCAAACGAGATGGCGTTACACCTTGGCGACGATACCATCCTCGTCATTAATGCCACGCATTGCCCGCGCAGCCGCCACCGCTGCAGCGTGATCCTCCTGCGACTGAACCTCAATGAACAGGCGCGTGATCTCGGGGTGATCAGCCTTCGCATCGCGCTCGATGCTGCTGACAATGTCTTCGACCCTTGTTGAATCGAGATCGTCATGAAAATCGATCGACACGACCATAAGGATATCTGCCGGCCCAAGGTGCATGGATTTCAGTTCATTGAGGTGCCGGACCTCGGGGTAGCTGCCAATGATCTGCCGCACACGTCGGCTGGTCTGCGGATTGGCCGCCTCGCCGATCAGCAGACCTTTTGTCTCCTGCGCCAACACCCAGGCCGTGACCGCAAGAATGATCCCGATGATGACCGAGGCCACGCCGTCCGCCCATTCAAGTCCGAGCATATGCGCGCCAAACACACCAATGAACGCGATGATGAGGCCAGCCATGGCGGCTGAGTCCTCAAAGAGGACGGTAAAGAGCGTCGGGTCCTTTGATTTTCGGACTGCCTCCATAAGGGGCATGTCACCCCGCGTCTTGTTGAATTCCTTATAGGCGATCGTCCACGCGACTCCTTCAAAGATCATGGCGAGGATCAGCACGATGTAGTTGACCCAGGGTGCCGTCATCGGGTGCGGGTGCATCAGCTTCTGCACACCTTCATAGATCGAGATGCCGGACCCAATCGCAAAGATGAGGATCGCAACAACGAACGCCCAGAAATAAAGCTCCATCCCGTAACCGAACGGATGATCTTCATCCGGCTCGCGCGCTGCCCGCTTGAGCCCGAAGAGCAGCAACACCTGATTTCCGGTATCCACGCAGGAGTGGATCGCCTCGGACAGCATGGCCGATGACCCGGTGTAGGCCGACGCGGCAAACTTCGAGATTGCGATCAGCCCGTTGCCGATCAGCGCCGCATAGATCACCTTTTTCGAGCCCGCAGCCATGGGTCGTCACTCCGAATTTTTGAGGGCGGCGCAATGAGGTCACGCGACCGTGTTGGATCGTGTCCCGCCGTGTACCGCGCATTCATCCGCCAGTCATCTCCACGGATCGATAGCATGGGGCACGCGCGTCGGAAGGCCGAAACGCCTGCCGCGCACACCCGGTTCTAGCCTGCAGGAGATCGCCCGATGATGCGAACGCTCGCCACCCGAAGCAAATCCGTCGTCGCTGCCATTGCGGCCGTCGCAGCCCTTTTCGCAACACCCATGACTTCGGCCAGCGCTGGAGAGGCCGAGATCGTCTCGGCGCAAGCCAAGCGCGCGGCGGATGGAACCTACGCGTTCTCGGTGACCCTCAAGCACGGCGATACGGGCTGGGATCATTACGCCAATGCGTGGGACGTCGTGGATGCGAAAGGCACTGTGCTTGGCAAGCGCACGCTGCATCACCCCCATGTCGACGAGCAGCCGTTCACCCGCTCGCTGTCATCGGTCACGGTACCCGAGGGCCTGACGACCGTGACCATCCGCGCCTACGACAGCGTTCACGGTCAGTCCAAAGCGACACTTGATGTCGCGCTTCCCGGACGCACAGCAAGCAACGGCGAGGAGAAAAGCGAGGCCGCCGCTGAGAGTGACGCCACTGCAAAACCGGTCGCCAAGGTCAAAAAGCCAGCCAAGCTCCGCAAAAAGGTCGCTCGCAAGAAAGTCGTGCGCAAGAAGCGCCTGCGCAAACGAACGGTCCGCCGCAAGGCCGCCGTCAAGCGCAACCTTCGCAAGCGGACTGTGAAACGCAAGGTTCGCAAAGTCCGCAAGGCCACGCGGAAAGTGCGTCGCGGCTCATACTGAGCCGACGAGGCTGCGCACGCCGTCGGCGATGAACTGCACGGCCAGCGCCGCGAGAATGACCCCAAGGAGACGGCTGAGTAGCGTGCGCCCGACCGTGCCAAGCAACCGGTCGATCGGCGTCGCGAGCACAAACACAGCGACGCACAGCAGGCAGACAAGCCCGGCGATGCCGATCAGCGCCAGCGATCCGCCAAGCGAGTTGTCCATCTTGGCCGCGATGAGAATACACGCTGCAATCGCTCCCGGCCCCGCCATAAGCGGCACGGCGAGGGGGAACGCGGCGATGTTGTGAATGTCATCCTTGCTCATCGCCTGCGCCGCGGTCGCATTCTTGCGCGGTGCGCGACGCTCGAACACCATCTCGAACGCGGTATAGAACAGCAGCAGCCCTCCGGCGACGCGAAACGCCGGCAGCGAGATGCCGAGCGCGCCGAGCAGCGCCCCACCGGCCAGCACCGACGCCGTAAGAATGCCGAACGCGATGACCGCGGCAAGCCACGCGATCTGCCGCCGACTGGCGGAGTCTGCACCGCCCGTGAGGCTGAGAAAAATCGGCGCCAGCCCCAGCGGATCGACCACAACGAGAAGCGTGGTGAACGCAGCCACAAGCAGGTCGAATTCAGGCATGAACCGGGTGTCCCAAAGCCAATAGGTGTGGCGCACGCAACTGGCGCAATTCTGCTGAATCGTCTAGTCTTCGCGCTGATACAACCTGCTGTGTGGCCTGAGGCGTTCGCGCCGTTTTTCCGCCCACGCTCCCGACCGAAAGCATAGACCGTGGCTGACAACGATACGCCGCCGGAAACTGGCGACGACGAACCGTCTGACATTCGCCCGATCCTCATCTCCGACGAGATGAAGAGCTCCTATCTCGACTACGCGATGAGCGTGATCGTGAGTCGGGCACTGCCGGACGTGCGCGATGGTCTGAAGCCCGTGCATCGCCGCATCCTCTATACGATGAATGAGATGGGCCTGTTCTGGAACCGGCCTTACAAAAAGTCCGCCCGCGTCGTCGGCGATGTCATGGGTAAGTATCACCCTCACGGCGACAACGCGATCTACGACTCGCTTGTGCGCATGGCGCAGGACTTTTCGCTCCGTCTGCCGCTGGTGGACGGCCAGGGCAATTTTGGCTCCGTCGATGGCGATCCACCGGCCGCGATGCGCTACACCGAATGTCGCCTCGCCAAGGCCGCGCACTCGATCCTCGAAGATATCGATCGCGACACGGTGGATTTTCGCGAGAACTACGATGGCAACGAGACCGAA
>JBCAXC010000021.1:0-12886 GCA_038534255.1 Pseudomonadota bacterium | reverse complement strand
CAACTCGGCTTCGTCGGTGGCAGCTCGCGTTGTCTTTGCAGTCACGCGGCCAATGCGTCGCGCACAGCCTGCGGAGATTTGGCGATCACTTTGAGGTAAGCTTGGCTTGCAGCATCCGGTTTGCTGATGCCCTGCTCCCAATCGCGCAGTGTGCCGATCGGGATTCGGAACTGGTCGGCAAAGTCTTTTTGCGTCAGGCCCAGCGCGCGTCGGATCACGAAGGCGCGCGGCCGTCTCTGCATCCGCGCAAAATCGTCTTGCGACAGAGGTTGCGCATCCGGGTCGCTCTCCGCGGCGGCCGTGCGCGCAAGCGTCGGCATTGCATCAGCGCGCGACCAGTCTTGTTTCGTGTCACCAGTCATCAAAAGCCTCGTGATACATGCGTCGTTCAAGTGGCTCCGCCAGTCTGGCAGAGATGATACGCATGCGTTCGCCGCGAACGGTGTAAGACACGACCAGCAGCCGCGCGTCCACGAACGCAATCAGCGTAAAACGATCTTCGTCATCGCCATGTCGATCATCCACAAGGTCAAGCCCAAACGTGTCGAGAAAAGCCCTCGTGGCGGTTGTGAAAGTCACGCCATGTTTTTCTTCGTTTGCCTGCGCCTTGCTGAAATCCCATTCGAATTCTTCGCTAATGAAAGTACGGCAATCCCGTATCTAAGTCAATCTGACGCACGATGAAGATGAGCGAGGCTGAGCAGATTTGAAACGCGTCAACAGACTGATGACGAAACACGGTCGGGAGTCCTGCCCATGACCGCAGACGCACTCGTACTGCTCGCGATGGCCGGGCATGTTGGATGGACGACTCTGCTCTACGTCGCGCTGACGCTGGCGCGGGCACCGCGTGTCTGGGGACAGGGCGCGGCGGAAGGCTTTTTCGCGAGGCGTGAGGCGGCCATCGCCGCCAACCTTTCCAATCAGTTCGAGTGGCCGCTGTTCTTTCACGTCGTTTGCGGGCTCGCGATCTCTGCCGGGACAACGACGCCCGGGTTTGCGCTGATCGCGTGGCTCTTTCTGACCGGCCGCGCGTTGCATTCAGGCGTGCAGATCCTGACCGACAACGTGCGGTTGCGCGGCCTGATCTTCACGATCAATTTTCTGGCTGTGCTTGTGCTCTGGGGGCTGCATGGCGCGGTGCTGCTGCGGAGTTCGCTGCTTTGACCGCGCATTAATCTCCCATGAGATGCAGGACGATCTTGCGCTCGTGCGACGCGGTGCGATGCTCGAAGAGATAGACGCCTTGCCAAGTGCCGAGGGCAAGACGGCCCTCACGGATCGGGATCTGAAGTGAGACATCGGTGAGCGCCGCCTTGATATGCGCGGGCATATCGTCGGGGCCTTCGTTGGTGTGGCGTAGCCAGTCCATGTGCTCCGGCACGAGACGCGCGAAGAACTCCGTCAGGTCGCGCTGGACGTCCGGGTCTGCACTCTCCTGGATCGTCAGCGATGCGGACGTGTGGCGCACGAAGACGGTCAGCAGGCCTGTCATCATACCGCTCGCGGTGACCATCGCCTCTACGTAGGCGGTGAATTCATAAAGACCCTGCCCGCCCGTCTCGATCGTGATCTCGTCCTGCACCTGTTTCATGACGCGCCCTCTCGATAGCGCGCGACGAAGCGGTGGAGGATTTTCTCCGGGACGGTGACATCCGCGGCGTTGCAACGCGCGATCAGCGCGTCCGCTTCGTCAGGAGGAAAATACCCCTTGTTGCGATAGAGCCGGATACGCGTCTCGAAGACGGCCGCGTCAGCTTCGGGATGAAATTGCGTTGCATAGACGTTCGCGCCGTACCGGATCATTTGGAAAGGGCATGTATCGGAGCCCGCGAGATGAACGCACCTGGGCGGCAGGGACTGCACTGCTTCCTTGTGGCCGACAAAAGCGTCGAACGTTTCCGGCAGCCCTTCGCAGAGCGGATCGTTCGTCGCGTCCTCGGTCATGCGGCAGGTGACGGGGCCCACGCTTTCGCCATAGCGCGCCTGCGAGACATCGCCGCCAAGCGCGTGCGCCAGTGTGCCGATACCGTAGCAGCAGCCGAGAAATGGCAGATCATCCGCGATCACATGCGGCATGATCTCAAGCGCGCGCGCTTCCATCAGCGCCTCGACCTCGGTCTTCTTGTCCGGCGTATCGCTGATGCACCCGGGACCGCCGCCAACGATGATCCCGGCAAAGCGATGCAGCGTCTCCGGGTGCGGCGGCTCGGCCAGATCGAGGCGCACGCGCTCGACCTCGCCGGCTGCGAGGCCACCTTTGGTCATCAACGCTGCAAACTCGTCGTCAGCGGCCTCTTGCTCAGGGCGAACCTGAAGGATGAGAAAGGGTTTTTGAGGCATTGAAGGTCGGTCTCAGTCAGGCGGACACGGCCGGATATGTGCGATACGATGTGCATAGGTCGTCAGCCGCCGCGTTGTCACTAGTTCCGCGTCGGCGCTGCGGCATGCATCGCGGCTTGGGAGGGCCTCATGGATTTCAGCATTCAACTGTCCGCCTACTATCCGGACAAGAGCTACGGCGGCGACCGCATCTACGCCGACATGCTGGAGCAGGCTGTTCTCGCCGATCGGCTCGGCTTTGAAAGCGTCAGCCTGACCGAGCATCACCTGATCAACATCCTGATGATGCCAGCGCCGCTGCAGTTCGCGGTCAAGATTGCTGGCGCGACGCAGCAGCTCAACATCCTGACCGCCGTCGCCGTGCTGCCGCTACACGACATGCGGATCTATGCGGGCGAGCTCGTCTGCGCAGACATCTTCACCGAAGGTCGGCTGATGCTCGGGATCGGGCGCGGGGCGTACGCGTTCGAGATGGAGCGGATGGGCGTGCCGCTCGAGACGACGCGCGAAAAATTCGACGAGTCGATCGATGTGCTGCGCGCGCTTCTGACTGAGGAAGAGGTGTCGTGGGCGGGGGAATACTACAATTTTCCTCCCCTGACGATCATGCCGCGACCGGTGCGGCCCGGCGGACCGCCGCTGATGATGGCGGTCATGGCGCCGCCCGGAATTGAAGCGTGCGTGAAGCGGGGCTTTCACATCCAGACAACACCGCTTTCGGGCGACGCGTCCGCCATGCGCGCGCAGGTCGATGCATACCGGCGCGGCTGTGATGCGCGCGATGATGGCGGAAAAGAGCTCACGCTCTCGATGTCGCGCGTCGCGTTTCTGGCAAACAGCCGGGCAGACGTCACGCGTGCCGTCATGCAGGCGGATGATTACTACGCGCGTTTTGACAACCTGTTCACCGGCCCCGGACTGGTGGACGCGGGGATGACGCGGCCGATCGCGCGCACGCAGACCGCGGACGAACTTGCCGAGAGCCTGCTGATCGCGACGCCACAGGAGATGATCGACCAACTGGCCGTCTACGCCGAAGCGGGCGTAGATCGCATGATCCTGAACATCAACTTCGGGATGGGACAGGAGGCGCAACTGGCGTGCATCCAGCAGTTCGCGGAAGAGGTTATGCCGCACTTTGCGCCCCAGACACCCGCGCAACTCGAGGCAGCTGAGTGAGCACGGCGGACGACCTGCCGCCACTGCCGGAGGCGGTCGAGTGTGCGTATTCCGTCGACGGTGATGGCCCGCCGCTGCTGCTGATCCATGGCATAGGTGCTGCGCGCGACACGTGGCGGTTCATGCTGGACGGCCTCGCCGCGCGCTTCACCGTCATTACGTACGATCTGCGCGGTCATGGCGTCTCGCCTGCCGGGTCAGAACATCCGTTCACGCTTGATCATCTCGTGAGTGACGTTGAACGGGTGCGCGAGAGATCAGGCTTTGAGCGCGTGCACATCGCGGGGCACTCCCTCGGCGGGATGATCGGGCCAGCCTACGCGCGGCACTTTCCGACGCGGGTGCGCTCCCTTGGACTGCTTTCGACGGCGGCGGCGCGGACACCGCAGGATACGGCCAACGTCATGGCGGTGGTTGAGAAGATGGAAGCAGAGGGCGTCGCCAATGTGCTGCCAACACTGGTGGACCGCTGGTACACTGACGCGTTCATCGCATCGCATCGTGACATCGTCGACCGCCGTCTCGCGCAGGTCTGCGCTACCGACAAGGCCATCTTTCTAAATGTGTTCCGGATCTACGCGCAGACCGAAATGATCAACTGGCTGGGCGATATCGCGGCGCCGTCACTGGTGCTGACAGGCCAGAGTGACGGCGGGTGCCCACCGCGGTTGAATAAGCAGATAACCGCGGCGCTGCCGGATGCGGAACTTGTTGTGCTGCCGGACGTCAAACACTCGATCCTGCTGGAGTGCGGGCCAGCAGTGGCGCGCCATATGCTGGCATTTCTTGGCCGGTTCGACGGCGCGTCCTGACGTGCGTGTGACGGAACCGTGATCCACATCACAGTTTTGCACGATAGACATGGTGGAAGACTACACGCTTGCATCCCACGTACGACGCATGCTCGCTTCTCCCAAGGAAAGGCTCACTCCCTATGACACGACGCCCCACGAAATCTCTCACGCTGGCTGCAGCCCTCTTTGTCTCAATGGCCTCGCCTGGGCTCGCGCCGTTCGCGACATCGTTCGCCGTTGCCAAGGCGCCAGCCGAGCAGCTTGCAGACGTGACTGCCGGCGCGTACTCGCTTGAGAAAAATCACGCCTTTCTGACGATCACTGTCGGGCACAACGGCGGCATTTCCGACTACCGGATGGACTTCAAGGACTTTGACGCGACGATGGATTTCAAACCGTCGGACCCGAAGGCCTCGTCGATCGAGATGTCGGTGAACCCGCTCAGCATCGAGACCCACTATCCGGGCGATTACAAGAAGGGGCACTCGCACACCGGCTTCGAGAACTGGAATGAAGACCTTGCGCGAAACAAGAAGTGGCTCAACGCCGACAAGTTTCCGAAATTGACATTCAAGTCGACCGGCATCGAGATGACCGGGCCGAACACGGGCAAGGTCACCGGCGATCTCTCGATACTTGGTGCGTCGAAGCAGGTCACGTTCGACGTCACATTCCGCGGCGTGGCCAACGTGCCGTGGTTTGGCGATCGCGATCTGATCGGGTTTGATGCCGAGACGACGTTCAAGCGTTCGGAGTTCGGGATGGCGGCGCTTATCCCGTCCGTCTCCGACGAGGTGACCGTCAGCTTCACCGGCGAATTCCTCAAAGACAAGTAAGTCTCACGCGCGCACGAGGTCCCCATGTCGAGCGCTACAGCAGACATCCGTCAGGTTCGTTACACAGCCGTCGCCATTACCCTCCATTGGGTGATGGCGGCATTGCTGATCGGGATGGTGGTGCTCGGCAACTTCATGTTCGATGACGAGGGCCGGGAGATTTTCTGGCTCTACCAGTTGCACAAGTCGATTGGCATCACGGTCTTGATCCTAACCGTGGCGCGGATCATCTGGCGGATCATGAACCCGCCACCGCCCGATATGGCGCCGATGGCCGGGTGGGAGAGCGCGCTCAGCAAAGTGACCCACATCGGCTTTTATGGCCTTATGCTGGCGCTGCCGCTCAGCGGGTGGCTGCTTGTCTCAGCCGCCCCCGTCCAAGTGCCAACCCTGCTTTATGATGCGGTGCGCTGGCCGCATCTGCCGGGCGTGCCTGATCTCGAGACACAGACGAAAGCGCAAATTTATTCTCTCGCCTCGCAGGCACATGAGTTGATGGGCTGGATGCTTGCCGGTCTCATCGCGTTGCATGTTGGCGGGGCGGCAAAACACATCGTTGTGGACCGGGTGCCGCTTCTTTCGCGCATGACGCCGGGTGGTGCGCCCCTACGCAAGGCGTCGCCTGCAAGCTATGTCGCCGCTTTCGGCGGGGCGCTCGCGGTCTTCGGGCTTGTGACAGCAGGGCAGCTTGTCGGCGGTGCAGCACCTGTGAGTGACAGTGCGCGTGTCACAGCTGCAGACGACGGCGCCACTGGCGATGCCAACGGCATGCTCTGGGTCGTCGATCAGGATGCGTCTTCGATCGGATTTGAAGGGGCGCTCAACGGCGAAAAATTTACTGGCACGTTCCCGCAGTGGGCGGCCGACATCCAGTTCGATCCGGACGCGCTTGATGCCGCCAAAGCCCAGGTCCGTGTCGATGTGCGGGCAATCAACACGCCGACCAAGTTGCATGCCGACACGCTCGCCGGACCAGAGTGGTTCGACAGTGCGAAACAACCGCGCGCGACTGTGACGGTCTCGCAGATCGAGAAAGATGGCGACGGCTACACCGGCACCGCCGAAATCACGATCAAGGACAAGACGGTCTCTGTTCCGTTCCCGTTCACGCTCACCATTTCTGGCGAGACCGCAGAGATGGCGGGCACGGCGACGCTCGAACGCAAGGCCTTCGATCTCGGGCAGGCCAGCGATCCGGGCGGACAGTGGATCACACCGACGATCGATGTTTCAGTCCGCGTGACAGCCTCGCGTAAGGGTGCGTCTGGCGCGAGCTGATCACAAGCGACTTCTCACGCGTCAGCATTCCAGACTGATCGGGCGAGGTTTGCGCGCGTCGTCGACCGCGACGAATGTGAAGGTGCCCTCGGTGACCTTGACCTCCTCGCCAATTCGATCGCGCAGCGCCCAGGCTTCAAGTTGCACCGTGATCGATGTGCGACCGGTACGGGTGATCACGCAATAAACGGACAGCACGTCGCCGACGAAGACCGGCTGGATGAATGTCATCGCATCGATCGCGACGGTGACGACCCGCCCACCCGCCGTGGTTGCCGCACAGACCGCGCCTGCCTTGTCCATCTCCGCCACGACCCATCCGCCGAAAATATCGCCTGCAGGATTGGTGTCGGCGGGCATGGCGAGCGTCCGCGTCGTCAGCTCGCCTTTCGGGGCGGGATGCGGCTGCGTTGCAGATGTCATGGGCTGGTCTCCTGCGCCTCCGCGGCGCGCCTGTCTGTTCGCAGATGTGCTACACGGTGATGCCCACTCTGCCAACGCAGCCGCAGTTCCCACCGGAGCAAGACATGAGCCTGGTTGCCCACGCCGAAATCCGCGCCCTGCTCGACCGGCTTGGCGCGCTGGAGGATCAGCTCAATCCCGGCGAGCGCGAGATGTATCACGCACTTGTGGAGACCTATGCCGTGCCGACGCAGGGCGATCCACATGACCGGACGTGCATCGAAGTGATCCTGCGCAACATTGAGGTGCGGCGTCAGCTGGGTATGGCAGGCGCAGACGCCACGCGCAGCATCGACCTGCCGCATGCGGATGAAAAGCCAGACTGAACTTCGGCGCTGCGCTTTGAGTCGCGGCCAAGTGCAAGCGGCGAAATGCCGACGCGATCAGGTTGCAGGGACAGCTGTTGATTGCGGGGAGAGGATGGTTGCGCGGGCGATAAACGATCCGGGTTGATGGTGAGAATCGCTTACCCGTTCCGCCATGGAACCGGAACTTGACATGGACGGCGCGCCGCTCGAGCCGGGTCGCGCAGCCGACGCAGATGGGACCGTCTTTCGCACGGTGCCGCATAACATCGAGGCCGAGCAGTCGCTGTTGGGCGCGATCCTGATCAATAACGAGGCGCTCGACCGTGTGAGCGCTTTTCTCCGCGCGGAGCATTTTTTCGAACCGATCCATGCGCGGATCTTCGAGACGGCGGCGAAGCTGATCCAGGTCGGCAAGCAGGCGACGCCGATCACGCTGCGCACCTACTTCGAGAACGAAGAAGACATCGGCGATATCACCGTGCCGCAATACATCGCGCGGCTGGCGGCAAATGCGACGTCGATCATCAATGCGGGCGACTATGGCCAAACGGTGCATGATCTGGCGACGCGTCGTGAACTGATCATGGTCGGTGAGGACCTCGTCAATCTCGCCTATGACAGCCCCGTGGATTTTCCTCCTTCAAAGCAGATCGAGGAGGCGGAACAGCGACTCTATGGCCTCGCCGAGATTGGCAAGTTCGGTCAGGGGTTCGAGAGTTTCAATGATGCGCTCATCGAAGCTGTGGCGTTGGCCGGCGCGGCCTATGAACGTGACGGTGGGCTTTCGGGCATTGCCTCCGGTCTGACCGATCTCGATCGCCAGATGGGCGGATTGCAGAATTCTGACCTGATCATTCTCGCCGGGCGTCCCTCAATGGGGAAGACATCGCTTGCGACCAACATCGCGTTCAATGTTGCGAAGGCCCGGGCCGATGCATTGGCGGCCAATCCGGACCTCGATCCTGATGATCCGAAGCTGTCGGGCGCGAGTGTTGGATTTTTCTCTCTCGAGATGTCAAGCGAACAGCTCGCAACACGCATCCTTGCCGAACAGGCCGCAGTATCTTCAGAGAAAATCCGCCGCGGCATGATTACGGAAGATGAGTTCCGGCGACTGCGGGTGACCTCGGAAACACTTTCGCGCCTGCCGCTCTACATCGACCAGACCGGTGGCATCACGATTGCGCAACTCGCCGCGCGTGCACGGCGGCTGAAACGACAACATGGGCTCGGGTTCATCGTTGTCGACTATCTCCAGTTGCTGAGCGGCTCTGGGCGTACGGCGAACCAGGGGCGGGTCCAGGAGATCACGGAGATCACGACCGGGCTCAAGGCGCTGGCGAAGGAGCTTGCCGTGCCGATCCTCGCGCTGTCGCAGCTCTCGCGTCAGGTCGAGAACCGGGAAGACAAGCGCCCGCAACTCTCTGACCTACGTGAATCGGGATCGATCGAGCAAGATGCGGACGTCGTGATGTTCGTCTATCGCGAGGAGTATTATCTAGAGCGTGCGCAACCGCGCGAAGGGTCGCCGGAGCATCTGGAATGGCAGGCGCGCATGAATGAAGTGTTCCAGGTGGCGGAGGCGATCGTCGGCAAGCAGCGGCATGGCCCGGTCGGCACCGTCAAGTTGCACTTCGAGGGGCAGTTCACGCGCTTCTCCGATCTGGCACAGGACGACCGGATGCCTGATCACTATGGCTGACGCACCTGATGCGGCACTCGCGAATGCCCGGGCTCTGATCGATCAGACGGCACTCGTTTCGAACTATAAACTGCTGGCCGCACGCGCAGCACCGGCACGCTGCGCCGCGACGGTTAAGGCGAACGGCTACGGGCTCGGGGTGGCGCACGTTGTGCCGCCGCTTGTCGATGCGGGCTGCACGACGTTCTTCGTCGCAACGGTTGGCGAAGGTACCGATGTGCGCGGCTATGCGCCGGATGCGGAGATTTATGTTCTCGGCGGACACCTGCCTGCGATTATGGCCGCACTCACGGCGCACAACCTTGCGCCTGTGCTGAACACACTCGATGCCGTGCGCACGTGGAGCGTGGATGGTGGCGGCAGACCCGCAGCGCTGCATGTCGACACGGGCATGAACCGGCTCGGCCTCTCACCCACTGACGTCGCGGCACTCCGCGCCGACCGCGCGACGTGCGCGGCGCTCAACATCTCTGTTCTGATGAGCCATCTCGCCTGTGGCGACGATCTCGGCCATCCCATGACCGCCCGGCAGGTGACCGCGCTTGATGCAGTGCGCGATCTGTTTCCAGACGCCGCGCCCTCGCTTGCGAACTCCGCAGGCACGCTCGCGCGCAGCGCGGGAGAGAGTGCACTCGCCCGGCCGGGCATCGCGCTCTACGGAGGCGCGGCGCTGAACGATGTCGCCAACGAGATGGCGCCGGTCGCGACACTTCAGGCGCGCGTGCTGCAACTGCGCGAGGCGTGGGACGAACCCACCGTTGGTTATGGCGCAACGTATGACCTTGGCGGGGTGCGGCGGCTTGCGACGATCGGCATTGGTTATGCAGATGGTTTACCGCGTCATCTGAGTGTCGAGACGGGTGCGCGCGGTGCGGAGGTTTATTGCGCCGGACACACAGCGCCGATTGTCGGGCGGGTCTCGATGGACCTGACGACGATCGATGTCTCGGCGCTCAATGACGACGCGATCGAGCCTGGCGACTGGGTCGAGATTTTCGGTCCCAACGTTGCACTCGATACGCAGGCGGCATGGGCCGGAACGATCGGGTATGAGCTGCTGGTCCGGCTGGCGCCGCGTGTTCAACGTGTACTGGTCTGAGTTTCAGCCCCGAGGTCCCGCAGAACGTCCGGAAGGCAGGCTGCGATATCCTCCGCGATGAGGCCGGGGCCGAACGCGTTGGCGCAGGCACCGTGCAGCCAGACACCCGAACAAGCGGCCTCGTAAGCCGGCATGCCCTGCGCCCGCAGCCCGGTGATGAAGCCGGCCAACACATCGCCGGACCCGGCGGTTGCAAGCGTTGGCGGTGCGTTGACGTTGATGGCGGCGCGCCCATCTGGCGAGGCGATGATGGTGCGCGGCCCCTTGGCCACCAACACCGCTCCAATCTCCTCCGCGCACGTGCGGACGTCCGAAAGGTGCGCCGGGTTGTGGCTCGGAAAGAGCCGGGAAAATTCGCCCGCATGTGGCGTGAGGATCGACGGGTCTGACTTGCGACGCGCGAGGACGGCGCGGAGCGGCGGCTCTGCGGCGACAACTGTCAGTGCGTCCGCGTCGAGTACCAGTGCAGCCTGCGACATGCAGGCGATCCGTAGTTTTTCAGCCAGCGCTTCCGTGACCCCTGCGCCCGGCCCGATGCACAGCGCGGTCACCCTGCGCTCGCCCGCGATCTCGGCAAAAGCGTCGCCATCTTCGCACGGTGCGATCATCACCGCCGTGAGATGGGATGCGTTGACCAGCACAGCGGCCGGAGGACTGGCGACCGTGACCAACCCGGCTCCCACCCGCAGGGCCGCGCCTGCTGCAAGGCGGGCGGCTCCTGTCGCGCGGGCAGGGCCTGAAAGCACAACGGCATGGCCGCGGGTGTATTTGTGATCCGTTGGGCGCGGCATCGGGAAAGTGTTCTGCCAAAGCGCTGGGCCGTTGATGGCGAGCGCCTGGTCGGGTGACCGGATATCGTCAAGGACTTCGGCCGGAATACCAATCTGGTGGAGGCGGACATCGCCACATGGGTTTTCTCCCAGGGACAATAAATGTCCCGGCTTCAGGCGGAAGAATGTGACAGTGCGGTCCGCGTGGACCACCGGTCCTTCGATCACACCGTCGGCGGCGTCGAAGCCGCTTGGCACGTCGACTGACAGGACAGGTGTCTCGCCCGCGTTGAGGCCGTCGACGGTCGCCGCGGCGTCTCCTGCAATCGTGCGCGTCAGGCCCGTGCCGAAGAGTGCATCGATGATCAGATCGTATGCGCCCACATCGATCTTGGAAGCCGCCGCAACGGGGCCCGGCCACGCGTCCGCAGCCAGCGCAGCATCGCCTTTCAGTGGCTTGTCCGGGTCAAGCGCCGCGACCGTCACGCGATAGCCGCTGAGCGCCAGCAACCGCGCTGCGACGTAGCCGTCACCGCCGTTGTTGCCCGGCCCGCAGAGGATCGCCACGCGCCCGGCATCGGGCAGCATGTCCGCCGCTTCGTGGGCCATGGCTGCGCCAGCCCGGTCCATGAGGTCGATGCCGGGCACGCCAGAAGCGATTGTCACACGATCCGCTTCGGCCATCTGCGCCGGTGTGAGGAGTTCGTGTGGCAGGTCGTCGAGATCCTTCATGCTGGTTCCGAGAGCTCAATCAGATTGTCATCCGGGTCGCGGAGATAAATTGAACGGATTGGACCGGCTGCACCGGTTCGGTCTACAGGCCCTTTGAGGATCGCGAGGCCCGCCTCCAACACTTGCGCATGACTCGCGTCGAGATCCTCGACGAGGAAACACAGATCGGCGCTTCCAGGCGTCGGGCGCGCGGCCTTTGGCTCGAACGTACGATCAATCGCGTGGAGACTGATCTTCTGACTGCCAAAGCGGAGTGCGGTCCGACCTTCACCAAAGCGCTCGCGTTCCATGCCCAGATGATCGCAATAAAAGGCGCAGGTTGCATCGATGTCTGCAACGGTGAAAACGAGATGGTCGAGCGCGCGGACGGTCATACGTTGGCGTTCGCCTCCCAAGCGGCGCGTGTGACGCGGAAATCTGTCGTCTCACAAGCATAAGCGCGTCGCAGACCATGGTTTGTCATGCCTGACTTCGTAAGCACACGCATCGATGCGGCGTTGGCCGGGTCGGTCACGGCGACGATTTCGTCAACGGCAAGGTTCGCGAAACCGAACGTGAGGAGCCGCTCGCAGATTTCTGTGGCGTACCCCTGCCCCCAGGCCTCGCGCCGCAGGATGTAGCCGACCTCCACCTCGCGTGGCGGCAGCTCTTTCTGGTCAGCCAGAAATTCCCACTCGGTATCGTCGGCATCGATCGGGAGCGGCAGGAGGATGCCGTCGCCGATGACCATGCCCGTGTCCTTGCGGCTCGCGATCCAGATGCCGAGCGCACCTCCTGCCGCCCGGCGGGTGAGTGTGGGCATGAACGCTTCAAGCGCCGCAGGCGTCAGCGGTTTGCCGACGTATCGCATGACCTCGGCATCGCACAGCGTGCGCTCGAGATTGGCTGCATCCGTCATTCCAACCGGGCGCAACGTCAGGCGTGAGGTTTCCAGTTCCAGCTGCATTGATCTTGTGCACTCTGGCTAGTTTCTGGGCACTCTAGAGCGACCAACGCTTGTGCAATTTGGCGCTGGATCGCTCAATCCATTGATTTTGCTAACGATTAACGAGCGTTAACGACTTGGCATATCCGCTGCTAACCACGTGGCGCGAGCGGTCGCGATCCGGCGTGCCGCCCCCAGTCGCGAGATCATGCACTGATGAAAAAGATCGAAGCAATCATTAAACCGTTCAAGCTCGATGAGGTGAAGGAAGCGCTCCAGGACATCGGGCTTCAGGGTATCACGGTGACGGAGGCCAAAGGCTTCGGACGCCAGAAAGGGCACACCGAACTCTATCGCGGGGCCGAGTATGTCGTCGACTTTCTTCCCAAGGTGAAGATTGAGGTGGTGATCGACGAAGATATGCTGGAGCGTGCCACAGATGCGATCCAGAGTGCGGC
>JBCAXC010000020.1:0-13109 GCA_038534255.1 Pseudomonadota bacterium | reverse complement strand
GCCTGACGTTCGCAACGCTGATCACCCTCGTGCTCACACCGGCCCTGCTCACCCTGCCACAGACATACGGACAGATGTTCGCGCGCTGGCGAGAGACGTGGCGTCGCCGCAAATCGGCCGAGACATCAGCCGAAGCACCATCAGACGCTGCGCCAGCGACTGAACCTGCCGTCGCGCCGATCCGCTATCCGCAAGCGGCGGAATGACACCCGCAATCTCGCTCGAGATGCAGGAACGTATCAGAGCGCGCGCGCACCACGCTCCTGCTCGTCGGATTTGAGATCGCTGATCACCGTCTCGCCGGCCACCATGGTCTGGCCGACGGCGACGATCACGCCGACCTCTTGCGGCACGTAGAGATCGACGCGCGACCCAAAACGGATCAGCCCGAGCCGCTCGCCGGTGCCAAGTCGCGCGCCTTCGGTGCAAAACGCCACGATCCTCCGTCGGATGCCGCCTGCGATCTGAACGACCGCAACACGCATCCCCTCACCTGTCTCGAACGTCGACGCGTTGCGCTCATTGTCCTCATGCGCCTTCTCGCGCCGCGTGCTCGCAAACGTCCCGGGCATGTAAACCGCATGCACTAGCGTTCCGGCGAGCGGTACGCGCTGAATGTGCATGTCGAAGAGCGAGAGATGGATTGCAACGCGCAAGTATGACCCGACGCCGAGCTCAAGTTCACTCGTCGGCGTCACTTCGTCGATGGAGATGACCGTCCCGTCGGCCGGGCTGACGATCAGCCCCTCGCGCAGTGGCACGACCCGCTCCGGATCGCGAAAGAAGAAGATCAGCCACGCGGTGATCGCGACCGCAATCCAGCCAAGCGTGTCCGAAATCAGCAGCAGGATGATCGTCGCGACCACCGCAATCGCGATGAAGCGGTGACCGTCCGGATGGATCGGTGTGAACAGTCGCGACAGCCGGTCCATCATGGAATCAAAAAACGTCATGCAGGACCCTCGCGCTCAAAGACGCGCGGACACAATCAAGTGTCGCCGACTTTGGCAAGCCGTCGCCATGTCCTACAGGTCTGTTGCTGAGGCGCGTGAGACACCGGTCTCAATTCATATGTGTCGCTTGCAGAGCCGCGTCTTCACCGCGCTGTGCCGCAAAAGCGGCATGCGCCGCGAAAGTGCCCGCGTATCGCCGCCGCAATTGGGCCAACGCGTCCCCCTGGTCCGGGGACATCGCGAGAGAAGGATCGGCCTCGACTGCCAGCGGCGCGTCGCACTGCACCTCCATCAGCATGGCGATCTCGGCGTGCATATCGTCCGACGGGGCGCAATCATCGCGCACGCAGGCTGCGATCAACTCGAGCAATGACGCATGAACATTGCGTTCCGCTTCACTGCCCGGCGGGTTGTCCGCGAGGTAACGCAGCATCTCGCCATAATCAAACATCGCATTCGCCCCTACACGCGCAACGGCCTCCCGTCGCCGCCCGCAAGGCTCGCGTTCGGATCGGGCCAAACTTTGTCCACATGCTGTTCCGCAGCGGGCAATTCCATGACCGACGCAATCCACACAGCCATCCACCGGCCGTTTCTTGACCGGTGAGCGAATCAACTAGCGTCGCCGCCAGTTCGTGAAGTCGCGTGAGTGGTATCGGGGGTTTCAGTCATGCGTAGTTCAGTGATTGGTTGCGTCGTTGCGTTGAGCACGATGATGTTTGCGGGTGGAGCGGTTGCGCAAAGCGCAGCTCCGGCCGCGTCGCAGAGCAGCGCCACCAGCCGCAGTGCGTCAGGCACCGCGGGCTGCACCCAGTGTGACAGTCTGCGCTCTAGGCAGGCCACCACGTTGGCGCGGATCGCAAAGCTGCGGGCGCAGCGCAAGGGCCAGGTGAAGCGCGAAAAGGCGCTGACCGAAAAACGTCGCGCGCGCCAGGACAAGCTCCTCAAATTGCAAGTGACGTACGCGAGCCTCCAGCAGGACGAACTGTTGCTTGCCCGACGTGCGGAGCCCAATGCGCGGACCGTTCGCGAGACACTGGCAAAGAAACGCAAAACAATCGCACGCGAGGAATTTTCCCTCCGCGCCGATCTCGTAACGCTGACAAAGGCGATCGATCAGGCGCGCGCGACAACGACGAAGACTGACAGCGCCATCGCCAACGCGGTTAAGATCAAGATTTCCCTCCTCGAAGAGATCGGCAATTGCGAGCAACGCTGCGTGGTCAGTTCGCTGCCCGGTACACTGGCGCTCACAGCGTCGTCGCTCGCAGACGTGGCACAGTCCAATAGAACCGCCATTCGGCAGGCCGCGCGAAGCAGTGCCGCTTGCCGCAGTTGTGGCCGTCTCGAAAACCAGATCACCGCTGTCGGTCGCCGGATCAATGAGCGCCGTGAAGCCGAAACCGCTCTGCGCAGCCAGATGACGAGGCTCGACCGCCAGCGTCAGGCGATCCGCAACGAGTGGCGCACGCTTTATGATCGCTACGCCGACCGGCTGCTGGTGCGCCTTGAAGCGGGCCGCAATGAAAGCAACGAACAAACCCGCGACGCACGCCTCGACGCGATCGCAAAGGACATCGTCGCAGTCAACGGACGCTGGCAGCGTCTGCTGACTCGCGAAGGTCAGTTGCAGGACCAGCTGATGACAACCGGCCGCGAGCGCGATCAGCTTTCGAACGAACGCCGTCGTCTGCGCGCTGGTCTCGGTGCGTGTCAGGAGCTTTGCCTGAGCGGCGAAAGAGATCCGGCGAACGCTGGTCTCCGCCTCGCCTCGCAACGAATCAACCTTGCGCCTGCCACCGCCGATTGCCCGCGCTGCCAGTCACTCGCCGCGCTCGTAAACGCGGTCACGGCTGAACTTGGCACCGCACAACAGGCACGCGATGACCTTGCGGCACGCTTTGCCCGCGTCGAGCCGGCACTCGAGCAGATCCAGGAGCGCCGCCGCAGCATCATCCGCTATGCCGGTGAACTGGCAGACTTGATGGACGACTTCCGCGAGAGCGGCGACGTCGCACGCGCCAAGCGTGAACTGACGCAGATGTCCGAGCGCTCACAACGTCTCTCAAGTGACATCATAAATATCCTCGATCAACGCGAGCAGCTCGAGCGCCGGATCGATACCAACGCAGATCAGATCACGCGGTTGTCCATCCTCGCGCGCCAGCGCCGTCGCGAACTTGCGGCCTGTGAGGAACGCTGCAAGGCATCTGACGGCCAGCAGGTCGCGACGATCGAACGCCCGGACCTCACGTTCGCCACGCCGCGCCCGACAACGGTCGGGTGTGAACGGTGTGCGAGCCATGCCCGCATCATCGATCAGTTCCGTCGCCTGAAGATCGCCGAGCAGGCCGGCCTCACCGTCGCAACCGCAACGCTGCAGCTGGCGAACAATCGTCTCGGAACGGTCGAACGTGCCCTGCAAGCCAACGCCGATGCAATCCGCCGCGCGCGGGCCTTGCGTGACCGCTCCGCCAGCGAACGCCGCACGCTGGTCGAAGGGTTGACCAGCGAAGGCAGCACGATCCGCACGCAACGTGCATCGCTCCGCACTCGGGTAACAGCAGCCGAGCGCGCCCGTGAGGCCGTCGTCGCGCGCATTGCCGCACTCGATGTGCAGATCGGAACGGCGCGTGACGCACTCACCGCTTGCCAAGCCTCGTGCCGCGTTGTCGCGAAAGCGCCTGCCTCCAGCATTCGTGATGCCAACGCTTTGCTCGCCCAGGCTGGCGACATCAAGCAGAGCTGCGCAAAGTGCGAAGATCGCCGCGCCGTCGTGACCACAGGTGCCCGTGAACTTCGCGCAGATGTGCGCCGACTTGAAACCGCCTTGCGCTCGCAAGAACGCCGCGCCAGAGCGCTCACCGACCTCGCACCACGTGTGGAGGAAAATCGCGAAGCACTCGTTTCAGGCGCACGCCGCTGGTTCGACCAGACAGATGATGCACGCCGAACTGCGCGTGCCCGGACAGTTCGGGCCGATGGTGTGCGGGCCTCACGTCTGGCGCGCACGCTTGGCGAAGCGGCCACCGCCTATCGCCGCATTGCGACAACCCGAGATGACGCGAACGCCGCTATCGCCGGGAAACTAACGTCGCTGCAGACCGCGCTCGACGCCTATGCCCGGTGCGCCGAGACCTGTGACGAACAGAACCTCGAGACCGAGAGCTTCGACGTCTCGGAGTTCTCGGAGCAAAATCCAGCATCCCTCATCGTCCAACCCACGACGCCAACAGCCGTGCGTGCGCGGTGCACAGAGTGTTCAACCAAAGCCGACGACGTGAACCGTCTTGCGCGCGAACGGGCATCCGCCGTCGCCAGGATCGCGACCGCCCGGAACACCACCCGCTCCGCCAACCGGCTGAAGCAGAGAATTGCGCAGGCCGAACGCGACATCACCAGCCGTGTCACCACGCTGACGCAGCGCCGCTTCAATGCATCCGGCAATGCGGAACGCAATGAAATCCGCCGTGCCATCGCAACGCTTCAGGGTCGCACGGAGGCGCTCGCTCGCGTACGCAACCGTCAGGATGCCCGGCTCGAAACAGCGACACGCAACATCGACGCTGCGCGACAGGATCTGCGCCGCCTGAGCCGTGCGCTCAGCGATGCCCGGCGGGAACTCTCGACGTGTGATGCCAGCTGCGCCGTGGCTGAAAATAGCGCACCCGACGCAACCGATGAGACGGCTGAACCGCCCGCATCGCGAACAGCCGACGCTGGCGACAAGGCCAAAGATCGCCTCCCCGGCGTGGATGGCGCAGGCGACGGAGGAAAACGCGCCGAAGACGCACCGAAAAAGACAGCCGAGGTTTCCACACGCTGCCGTCGTTGCAACGTCTTCTCCAAACGCATCACTGCGCTCGAAGCGGAACGCAAATCCAAGGCCGCGGAGCGCGATGGCGCCATCGCAACCCGCGCGCGTTTGATCAAAACGGTGCGAGAGGCCGTTTCGCAGTCACGTGACACAACGCGCCTCATCCGCGAGCAGCGTAAACTGACGCGCATCATCGAAGTGCGCACAGCCGCCGTCGATCGGCTGACCGCTCGCCTCACCCGCCTGCGCGCCTCGTTGAAGCGCTGCGCACAGGTCTGTGAAGCACCGGGCGGAGAAGGCGAAGGCTCGCCCGAGATCGCTGACGCTGGCGGCATTCCAGACGCCGCCCCGGACACGCAGGCACCGGCACGCGACACCGCGTCGGCTCCTCCAGCTGATCTCGATAACATCGAGCCCCACACACCACGTGCGGCCAAACAACCGAGGCGTACCGCACCGCGCCGCCGTGCCGCAATTGATCCGCCAGTTCGCAAGACCGAAACCGTCGAGGTCGATGACAGCACCATGCTGCCAGACATGCCACGTGTCTTTGGCGCCCTCTCCAACCTGATGACCGGCGGATGGGAGACCTCCGTCGAGGTCGAAGCCGGCGGAGGAAATGTCTGGGCACCGGAGACGGCGCGCCTCACTGTTACCGACGCCCGGGATCGCAAGCTGACCTCGACAACGTTTGCGGCAACGCTGCATGCGCGCCAATTCACCAACGGCGGCGCCGACGTCGCATGGGGCACCATCGAGGTCACCCGCGCGGACGACAATCGGGCGACAGGAGACACAGACTACAGCCGCATTGCCGGTGTGGTCGGCGTAGGCCACGAGATGTACGGTTGCCTCGACGGGGCCGCACGATGTGCAATCGGGCTGAAAGCCGGCATCGAGCACATGTCGCTTGACGCCGATGCCAGAAATCTGCTCACCACGCAGGACACGTCGATCGACAGCACGGCCGCTCTGCTAGGACTGTGGAGTGAAATCGCAGTGCCGCTTACCACGCTTGGCAGCAATGACGAGATCGGCGCAGAGATGGGAGGACTGGCGCTTGTGCTGAAAGCTGACGCACACGCCAAGGCCGGCCGGGCTTCGGCTGATGTGAACACGACGACCATGGGAGCGACACGCAACGCCGCCATCTCCGAAACGTTCATCGGGTTCGGCGCGAGTGCAGCAGCAGAGCTCGAGTGGTCGTTCGGTCAAGGCGCCATCGCATTTGGAGGCAAAGCCGCGATCGACAGCATGCCCGCGCTCGACCTTTCGATCGCCGCCGACCCGAAACTCCAGAACGACAGCGTCACCTCAACCACCATCTACGTCCGCGGTTCGCTTAAGTTCTGACGCTCCGCGAAGAGCGATAACGACAGCGCCCGGCAGTCACTCCGGTTTCGACCGGACAGTTGCCGGGCGTTCGCACGCGTGCGACGAGCATGCCGCCCTTCCGTATCGGCAATCACGAGCACACCGTGTCTCTTTTTCTCCACGTCCTGCTGACGATCACCGCACCGCTTGTCGTCATCGTGCTGATCGGCTGGGTAACGCAAGCGCTCCTTTCATTCGATGTCGAGACGTTGAAGACGTTCCAGCTCAACGTGGTCCTCCCGGCATTTTTCGTCCACTACCTCGCGACTGCGGATCTTCCGCTACTCGCGGCTTGGCCGACATCGTGGTTCACGGTGCTCCAGTTTGTCGTGCTGCTCGCTCTTGGGTGGGGCATCGCACGCGCCGCGGGGGTACCGGCGGTTGCCGTGCCGGTCGCCGCGATTGCCCTCGCGTTCCCAAACACGGGCAACTACGGCGTGCCCCTCGCGACGCTCGTCTTCGACCCGCAGTTCCTGCTGCATCAGGCGGTCATCGTTGCCGCTCAGACGTTCCTGATCATCACCGCGTGCGAGTTGCTGCTCAGTTCACGTCGGGAAGCGGGCTCTGGCCTCGCCGGTGCGATGATGGCGGTCGTCAAAAGCCCGATGGTCTGGGGGATTGTGATCGGTCTCGCGCTGCGTGGCTTCGAGGCCCAGCTGCCGAGTATTCTCGCGATCCCGACGGAGATGATCGGCAGCACCTATGCGGCGATCGCACTCATCACGCTGGGCGCCAGCCTCCATGGGACGGCCACAGTGATTTTCGACCGCACAATCCAGATCGTTGTCTGGGGCAAGTTGCTGCTGGCACCGGCAGTCACATGGGCGCTGGCATGGGCCTGCGGCTTTACGGGCGAGAACCTCGTGTTCCTGATTATCGCAGCCTCGACACCGGTCGGCGTGATGCTCGCCATCTTCTGCCTCGCCGACCGCACGGAATCCGATGTTGCCTCACCGTCCGTGTTCGTATCGACCCTGATCTCGCCACTGACGATCACAGGATGGCTCGTCGCTCTGCGCGCAATCGACGTGTGAGACGCAGCAGGCGTTTCGTGCCAAAGGTGGACGGCAATCGGACCGCCCGGACGTGAGCCACGATCATGTCAAAGCTTGCAGACAACGCGCAATCTCAGCCGACAGGCGCGCCCGTTGCCGCCACATCAGTGTCCTCGCCCCCGGCCGTACCCCCACCCGCACCGTGGGGACCGCTCTTTGCGGTGATTGCCCTGCTCGCCGCCTACAGCCTGACCGTCGGCTATGTCTATCCAGCCGTCGCCTTCAATCTCAAGATCAAGGAGTTCACGCCATTCGTCATCGGCGCGCAAAGCGCGATGAGCGGCCTTGGCATCCTTGTCGGCTCTCTCATTGCCCCATGGGTCGCCGAACGCGTCGGCCCGCTCCGCACGACCATCTGCTCCCTGCTGATCTCCGCCGGAATTATCATCCTCATCGGCGTCATCCCGCCCGTCGCCGTCTGGTTTGCCCTGCGCTTCATGCTCGGCTTCACGACGAGTGTGCTGTTTGTGTTGTCAGAGACCTGGATCAACCAGCTCGCACCGGAGCATCTGCGCGGGCGCATCATCGGCGTTTACACATCGGTGCTCGCAGGCGTGTTCGCGCTTGGGCCCATCCTGACGAACGTGCTGGGATTTGAAGGCTGGCGTCCCTTCACCATGGTCGCGATGCTGCTGCTCGTGTTCGGCCTGCCGCTGCTGTTCTTTCGCCGGGGCCTGCCGGGCGCATCGCCGCACGAGAGCGGCGGGCTGATGAAGAGCTTCGCCCGCATACCGGTTCTCATGCTCGGCGTCGCGGCGTTCGGATACTTCGATGGCGCCGTGCTCTCGCTCTGGCCAGTCTATGGCCTTGATAAGGGGGTCGACGTTGAGCGGGCCGCGCTGCTGCTGACGCTGCTCATCATAGGCAACGTCGTCCTGCAGTTCCCGATTGGCTGGCTCGCAGATCGCTTCTCGCGCCGCTCACTCTTCACGTTGTGCGCTGCCTTTGGGTTCTTTGGCGCCGCGATGCTGCCACTGACCGATCTGAACGCGACCTATATTTATGCCTACCTGATCATCTGGGGCGCGCTCTCGTTCGGCATTTACACGCTCGCGATGACGATCGTCGGGGAAGCACTTCGAGGCGCGCAACTGATTGCGGCCAACGCCGGCTTCGGCATCATGTGGGGCGTTGGCGCGGTTGCAGGCTCCGCGGTAACCGGCTGGCTCATGGCGCAGATCGGCGCCAATGGCCTGCCGATCTCGCTGGCCGTCGTCTTTGGCATCCTCATGCTGGCAAGCCTTTTCCTGCCACCGTTGCGATTGCCAAAGCCAGATCCAGAGACTCTGGACAAGTGAAAACGACAAAAGCGAAGGCCGCTGTTTCCGGGAGAAGAAACAGCGGCCTTTTTGCAGTCGCCTTAGTCGAAACGTGGTGCGCGGGAATGCCCGGCGCGAATTATCGTGTCGCTGATCCAGCCGACAAAGCACCAAACGGGGCAGACTTGCCTTGCCGAGCGGGTTTGTTCGCGGCCAGAATTCGGCTCTCTGGGAGTTGAATTCCGTAAGGAGACTGACCGGCACCCGCGCTGGAGGCCTGGATCAGCGACAAGACGAGGAGAGCGCCAGCGGCCGTGAAGCAGAGAATTGCGATCGCGCGCACAACGCGTCCGTTTTTCTCGTTTTGACTGGGAGAGGTCATTTGCTTCAGGTCCAGCGTTCTCTGTATCGTTGACCAAGTCTTACCGCAAGAAAGTATTAATGTCATTCCTTGCGCCGCATTAAGCATAATGAAGCGTAAACATGCCAATGCAATTTAGGTATTTCGGATTAAGCAGAAGGAAATATCTGTTAACCAGGCGACGCCGAAACAGCCAAAACTCTTAACGCCCTAGGTCGAAACGTTGCGAAGAGAGCGAAATCAGGCGCGCCCGGCAATCTCGTCGAGGGTCTGTTTCGGGGTTAACGCCTGTTGATCAATCGGCACTTCGATCAAATACGGCACATCACTCGTCAGACCGCGCTGCAAGGCGGCACGAATATCGTCGGTTTTGCGCAACACTTCGCCGTCGCCACCAAAGGCTTTCGCGTAGGCGACAAAATCAGGATTGGCGAGCGACGTTCCCATCACGCGGCCCGGATAGTTTTTTTCCTGATGCATCCGGATCGTGCCGTACATCCCATTGTTGACCACGATCATCAGCAGCCTGACGCCATACTGCGCCGCCGTCGCCAGCTCCTGCGCGTTCATCAGGAAGCACCCGTCACCGGCGAACGTCACGATCTGGCGCGCACCACCTGACATGGAACTGCGGATCGCGGCCGCCACGCCTGCCGGCACGCCATAGCCCATCGCGCCAGCCGTCGGCGCGAGTTGCGTCCGGTAACGGCGATAGCGCCGATACCGATGCACCCATGCCGTATAATTGCCCGCGCCGTTGGCAATGATCGCGTCATCTGCCAGCATATCATCGAGCGTAACGACAATATCCTCCATCCGGATGTCACCCGGCGTTGTCTGCGGAATGCAGAATGCATCATAGGCGGAACGCAGAGCTTCCAGATGCGCAGACCACTGCGGTTGAGCAGAACCTTCAAGCGCCAACGCCGCATCGAAAAACGCCTCTGCTGATGAAGCGATTGGCACGTCGGGCCGATAAACCCGACCAAGCTCACTTGGGTCCGGATGCACGTGCACGAGAAACTGTTGCGGTTCCGGCGAGCTGACGAGCGTGTACCCGCTCGTTGTCATCTCGCCGAGCCGCGCCCCGACGACGATCAGCACGTCAGCCGACGTCACGGCAGATGCGAGTGTCGGCTCAATCCCGATGCCGACATGCCCGACATAGTGCGGATCGGTGTTGTCGAAGAAGTCCTGACAGCGAAACGAAGCTGCCACCGGCAGCCCAAACCGCGCCGCAAACTGTTGCGCCTTCGCCCGCACACCTTCGCTCCAGCCCGGCCCGCCGACAATCACCAGCGGTCGCTTGGCACGTGAAAGCGCCTGCTGAAGCATGGCCATGTCGTTGGCAGCGGGCGCTGGCTGCGCAATACGCGCCGCCTTCATGTCGCCGGTGTCGGCCTTTGCGGAGAGAATATCTTCCGGCAACCCGATGACGACCGGACCTGGCCGCCCTGATGCTGCAACATGAAAGGCCTGGGAGATGTATTCCGGAAGTCGGGCCGTCTCCGGCACGACGGCAGCCCACTTCGCCAGCGCGCCGAACATCGCCTTGAAGTCGAACTCCTGGAATGCCTCGCGGTCTTCCATCGCCTGCGCCGGCAGGCCGACGAACATGACCATCGGCGTCGAGTCCTGACGCGCGATGTGCACGCCGATTGAGGCGTTTGTCGCGCCGGGCCCTCGCGTCACAAAGCAGACCCCGGGGCGACCGGTCAGCTTGGCGTCGGCTTCCGCCATCATCGCTGCACCGCCTTCCTGGCGGCAAACGACAGTCTTTACGGTGCCAGCGTCGTGCAGCCCGTCGAGTGCCGCGAGAAAACTCTCCCCTGGCACACAGAAGACGGTGTCAACGCCCTGGGAGAGCAACTGATCAACGAGGATCTGCCCACCGTGTCGCATCAGGCGGCTTCAGCACCGTAGTAGACGTTCACGACATGCTCAGCTTCGGCGAAAAACAGCCAACGCTCGATAAAGATCCCGACTGCTACTGTGGCGAGTGCGAAGAACGATCCAAAGAGCGACATCACCGTTCCGCCGACAATCGTCGCAAGCGTGCCGAGCAATGGCAGACCGAATGCCAGCAGATATGTGAGATTACGCAACCGCATGACGTGCTTGCGTGCGATATGGTACCCCATCTCGCGCATCACGAAATTCTTCGTGGAATGCGCCGCCTCGAACGGGCGAACCTTACCAATGTGCCCAAGGCCGGTCGCGTTTTCCGCCGTGCTGACCAGCTTCGCAGCATCGACGTTCATCCAGTAGAGCGTCTTCATCGCGAGCCCGGCGGCAAGCAGCAGCGCCGTGATCCAGAAGAACCCTTCGATCGACTCGCCGAACAGATGGAGCAAAAATCCGAACAGCACAGCTCCGGTCATGAGCCCGAACACAACGTAGTTGATCGGCACGATCCCGAGGTGCCAATGGCGGATCGTTCGCAGCGATGCGTAGATCATGCCCGTGCAGTAGAGCGTAATGATCGAGCCGACCACGGCGAGCAGCGCGAGGATCACCTCGAACGACGTTGCAGCACTCCCCGGCGCACCGGTAAAAATCCATGAGATCGCCAACAGGCCCGCAGGCACGTATGTGGCGACCGCCATCACCCCTTCCCGCGACAGCCAGGACGACCGCCACTGCGAGAACGCCCGCCACGCCCGCTCAGGCCGCCCGAGATGCGCAGTCGACGACAGCAGGCCTGCGGTGATCAGACCAAGCGCGATGCCGAATGCGACGAGGCCAAACGTCATGTCGCGCTTCAAGAGCCCGGAGATGATGCCGATCGCAGTGAGCGAGAGCACGCCATAACCGGCGCCCGATGCCGTCGTGAAGAAAATGACAGAGTAAGCTGGATGCATAATTCAGACGCTCTCCCCGAAGCGCTGGACGTCAGGTACGTGCGTTAGCGTGAGAGCTTCTGGTCAGCCCAGCTGAACAGTTTTTCAAGGGCCGAGCCCGTCGTCTGATGCGCCTTCGTCGTCGGCTCATCGGACGTCTCGACAACCGGCAGACCCGAGCCGTTCCGTTTCGGGCGCGGTGGCAGATATTTGTTCTGCGGCTTGTAACCAAAGTCGGCCATCAGGTCGTAGCCCTCGCGCTCGGCAACGAGCTGCGACACCTCACTCTGCGGATCACCAACATCGCCGAAGTGGCGGGCACCCGTCGGGCACGCACGCACGCAAGCCGGGACGCGATCTTCTTCCGGCAGATTTTCGTTGTAGATGCGGTCAACGCACAGCGTGCACTTCCGCATCACGCCGACCTTGTAGTCGTATTCGCGCGCGCCGTACGGACAGGCCCACGAGCAAAGCTTGCACCCGATGCACGTATCCGGATTGACAAGGACAATGCCGTCTTCCTCGCGCTTGTATGAGGCACCCGTCGGGCAGACGGTCACGCAATCCGGCTCTTCGCAGTGCAGGCACGAGCGTGGGAAATGCACCGCCTGGCTTTTTGCTCCGTCACCCACCTCGTACGCATGGACGCGGTTCAACCACGTGCCGTGCGGGTCGGCACCATAAGGGTCCTGATCCGTCAACGGCGCAGAGTAGCCGCCCGTGTTCCACTCCTTGCACGACGTCACGCACGCCTGGCACCCGACACATGTATCGAGATCGATGACGAGTCCGAGTTTCTTCTGAGTTGTCTGCGGCAGCGTTGTCATAGTGGCGTCTCACGGAACTGCGCACCGAACTCAAGCTCGTCCGGTCGCGGCTTCTGATTGGGGCGGTGAAGCGGTTCGAAGCGCGGCAGACTTTCCTCCGCCGCATCGCCTTCTGCCTTCTCGATTTTCACACGCAGATCGTACCAGGCCGCCTGCCCCGTGATCGGATCGCTGTTTGAATAGCGATACCCGCCATCGCGCTCCGGCAGAAGCTCCGAGATCAGGTGGTTGAGCAGAAAACCCTTCGTGGCTTCAGGCGCATCTTTGTCGAGGCCCCACGTGCCCTTGCGTTTACCGATCGCATTCCACGTCCACACCGTGTTCGGGTTGACCCCTTCCATCAGTGCGATCTGCGCCTTCACGCGGCCGATGTGGCTGTAGATCCAGACCCAGTCATCATCCGCGAGGTCCATCTCTTCGGCCCGCTCGCGATTCATGAACAGCTTGTTCTGCGCGGTGATCTGGCGGAGCCACGCGTTCTGCGAACCCCATGAATGATACATGTGCATCGGGCGCTGCGTGATCGCATGCATCGGGAAGTCGGCCTCCTCGAGAGACGCTCCCTCAAATGGCGCGTACCAAAATGGCAGCGGATCAAAAAACATCTCGACCCGACGACGATG
>JBCAXC010000019.1:0-13240 GCA_038534255.1 Pseudomonadota bacterium | reverse complement strand
ACCGGAGACCCACCGTGGGTCTCCGGTGTGTAGGCCAATGGCAACTGGCCGACCGGAATGCACGACAAGTGCCAACATGCGGGAGCTTTCAACCGGAATGTCCCGACGAGCGCACCGTGAATTCAACGGCTTAGCGTTGCGCGATTGCTATCTCGCCGAACGAATCTGTTTCAACAAGGAAAACAAATTTTAACTCTCAGGTCGAATCAGACATCGAATGTACGCCTCCGATCCAAGCGTGTGTTGCGCGACGATTTCGACTGGAAGAGGCTGCTATGCGACAGCGCCAGAGACCCGGCACGAACCTGCACCTGCGATACAGCGTTATCGGTGTTGTTGCATCGTCATTGAGCGCGGTTGGGGCCCTCGGCGTGCCATCAAACGCCTCCGCAGACACGCTCAACCAGGCGCTTGTCTCAGCCTATTTGAAAAATCCGACGCTCGCCGCAGACCGGGCGCGTCAGCGCGCTACGGACGAGGAGGTTCCGCGCGCGAGATCGGGTTGGCGCCCGACCGTCACAGCCCGCGGGCAGGTCGTTCAGACCGACCGCGAGACAAAGCCGTCGGGCCTTGTGACCGGACGACACGATCGCTCTCACGGATATTCCGTTGAACTCAACCAGCCGGTGTTCCGCGGCTTTCAGACGGTGAACGGCGAGCGCGCTGCAGAAGCAACTGTGAGCGCGGGGCAATCGCGGTTGCTCGCGACCGAGCAGCAGGTCTTGTTGCGCGCCGTCGATGCTTACGTCAGCGTGGTCCGGGATCAGGCCATCGTTTCGCACCGCTCACGACATCAGGCGTTGTTGTCCCGCATTCTCCGCGGCACATCGGTGCGCCTGCGCGCAAACGAGGTGACGGCGACCGACTTTGCACAGGCCCGCAGCCGACGTGCAGCCGCAGTCTCCGCGTTCAGTCTCGCGAAAGCCAACCTGCAATCCAGCCGCGCCAGCTATCTCGAAGTGATTGGCAACGCGGCGGGCGGACTGAGACAGCCCCACCCGCACACCACCCATCTGCCGGATTCCGCGCGTGAAGCTGGCGACGCGGCAGCACATGATGCACCCGCTGTCACGGAAGCGCGGTTCGCAGCTCAGGCGGCGGAACACACTGCCGATCGCATTCGCGGAGAACTGCTCCCGCAGGTCGACGTCAGAGCCCGGTACTCGCAGGACTACGGGGCCGGCGAGTTTTCATCTCGCGATGACGATCTGACCGTTTCGGCACACCTGACTGTCCCGATCCTGACCAACGGCGACATCGAGGCACGCGTTCGCCAGGCGCGTCATCAATCGGCGCGCCAGCGGCATCTGGCTGAACAGGCCAGCAATGCGGCGCGCGCCCGCGCGATGGCGGCTTGGGCGCAGTATGCGGCAGCCCGCGCTGCGGTCACTTCTGACATGCAGAGGGTCGATGCCGCACGCAAAGCCTTGTTTGGTGTACGGGAAGAGGAAAATGCTGGTCAGCGCACCGTCCTGGACGTGCTGAATGCTCACGAAGAATTGCTGCTTGCACAAATTCAATTGGCCGCAGATCAGCGCAATCTGGTTCTCGCTTCCTACAACGTGCTGGCAGCGATGGGCAAAATGACGATGGAGACGCTTGGCCTGACGTCCGAGATCCACGACCCGACGCTGCACCTTGAAGACGTGCGTCGCCAATGGATGGGTGTGGAGGTCAGCTATGGCGACGGCCGACACGAATTCCTCTCCGTGACGGAAATTGTCGAATAGCGGCACATACACGGGCCTCCATTGAGAATTCGCCGCCCGCGATAACCATTACCCTGAGAAATACTCCCTTTTCCATCTGGCTCGAACTACCGTCGCCACGGGTGGAGGAAAATGTGTGGCCCAATCCATGCATCCTCGCCCGACGGAGTCAGGCTAGGGAGACTGGCACGCACAGCGCGTGTCTTCTCACAAAGTGAACGAGAGTTGCTGTCGTCTCAGCGGCAGCACGAAACTCGTGTCGGCAGGTGTGCGGCATGGGCGCCATTAGACGTGCCCTGAGTTGCGACTTCCGACAAGACGCACCGCACGCGCGTCGGCCTTCCTTGCACGACTTCGGTCCTTAACCAATGCAAGGAGCGAAACCTTATGAGTTTCCTATTGTTCAAGTGCTTCCCGAAAGTTCCGCCGAAGCCTTACTGCCCTCCCAAGCCGAAGCCGCCGGTCAAAAAGTACGATTGCAAGACGTGCTATGAAGGCGAGATCATCGACTCCAACATTTTCAATTCAACCCAGCAGAACGTCGTCTCCGGCGGTCCGCAGCTGAGCTTCGTCGTTGCTCCGGCTGTCACCGTCGGCGCCGTTTTGTCAGCTGGTGGCGCAGGTGGCCTTGGCGGAAACGCCGGTTCGGTCATTGCAGACATCGGCAACGTAACAATGGGTGACGTCTCGGCAGCGGCGAACGCGGCCGGTGCAGACGGCGGCAATGCAAACGCCGCGGGTGGCAATGGCGGCGCAACCGTCGGCAGCACGAGCACCGACGGCGGCGACGGCGGAAACGCGACGAACGCGCAGACTGCAGCTGCAGCAATGACAGGTGCGGGCGGCAATGCTGACGTCACGGGCGGTTCGGTCGGTTCCGGCCAGGCTGACGGCGGCAACGGCACGACAGGTGCAGCGGAAACTGGTGCTGTTGAAGCCAACCCGACGAGCGGCGAAGCCACGACGGCCAATGCTGAAAACGGCAACGGCACAACTGGTGGTTCCGACGGTGGCGATGCCAGCGCGAGCGACAACTCCGCGACCTCAGGCACTGCAACGACCGGTGCTGGCGGCAATGGCGGCTCGGCAACGTCTGGCGCATCGACCGGTGGTGATACCGGTTCCGGCATTGATCTGATCGCTGTTGGCAGTGCGTCATTCGGCTCTGGCGGTTCGGATCCGGTGATCGAAAACACTGGTGGTGAAGGCGACGCAACAGGACCGGCAACATCGAACGGTGCAACGTCTGCTGCATCAGATGCTGGTTCGATCGCGCAGGCGCAGTTCCTGCCAACTGCTGGCGTAGCTGGCATTTCAGGCGGTGTTGCAAACGACGTCGACTCCGCAACAGCGACGAGCGCTGCGGCACAAAACCTCGCGGAAGTGAACAGCGGTACTGCCGACAGCGGCAACATCGTTGGAAGCGGCGGCGCAACTTCTGACGGTGCATCCGGTGACATGGTCACGGCGACGGGTGCGGCGAGCGGAAATGCAAATGCCGGAGAAGCAACGAATAATGCTCCGATCACGGGCGGCACGGCGGCCGGTAACACGGCAACGGTGACGTCCGACGGGCAAGGTGCTGCAGGCCAAGGCGGCGATGCGTCGGCACAGTCGCTCGGCGGCAAGTCGACAGCCGAGAACACCGGTCAGATCAAAGACATCATCCACAGCCTGACCGAAACACAGGCAGGTGGTGATGGTGCGATCGGTGGCGAGAGCCTGGTCGACTTCCAGCAGGACATCAACTTTGGTGTCGATCCGACGATCAACATGCCGGTCAACCAGCACAACAACTCCAAGCTCTTTGATGCTCCGGCAATCAAAGACAAGTGGGGCAACGACGTCTCCGACACGAACGAGTTCACCTCAAGTCAGGCGAACGCGATCAATGCGGCTCCGTCCATCTCAATTGGCGTTGTGCCGACGATTACGGTCGGTGACATCACGTCAATCGGCGGCGCTGGTGGCGCTGGCGGTGCTGGTGGCTCGATGGACGTTGGTGTTGGCAACATCGGAATGGGCAGCGCGTCGAGCGAAGCCAACGGTGGTGACGCTTCTGGCGGTTCGGCAGTCGGCAGCGGTGGAAACGGCATCGCTGATGCTGGTGACACATCCAGCGAAGGCGGAACGGGTGGCAACGCCTCAAACACGCTGACGTCTGGTGCAGCCACATCCGGCGACGGTGGTGATGCCACATCGTCCGGTTCAACGGTGATGGCTGGCGGTGCGTCCGGCGGCAACATTAACACCGGCGGTGCCACGAGCGGTGCGGTCACAGCAAACCCGGAATCCGGTGATGCTGAAGGCGGTGCGGCCATCAATGGCAACAGCACAACCGGCACATCCACTGGCGGCGATGCATTCGTCAACGGCAACACCCTGCTGGCTGGAAACGCAGCGTCAGGCGCTGGCGGAACTGGCGGAACCACCGAAAGTGGCGACTCCACCGGCGGTGCTGCAGGCGGGTCGAACACCATCGGCGGTGTGTCGGGCGGTGCCCTCTCGGGCGGCAGCGATCCGGAGATCACCGACGAAGGTGGTGACGGTGGTACGACAGGCGCAGCGACAGCCAACGGTGCTGCCTCCGGGTTCGCCCAAGCTGGTGACTTGGAGCAGCCCCTGTTCGATGCCGACGCTGGCAACGGCGCTGGCACTGGTTCTGTCATGAACTCCGTCACAGCCGGTGCTGCCAACAGCGGCCTCGCGCAGAACAATGCGCCAGTCATCAGCGAAGCAGCGGCAAGCGGCTTCGCTCAAAACGCCGGCAATGGCGCCTCTTCGGCAGTGTCCGAAGCGACGTACGATGCCGACGCAGCCGCAAGCGGTATTGCCTCGGGCGGCGACGCCATCAACCAGCAGCCAATCACTGGTGGCGGCGGCGACGCTGGCATGGCGATCGTCAACGCCATGGCAATGGGTGCGACGGGAACCGGTGGAACCGGTGCTGGTCTCTCCGATGCCGGCGTGGCCACGGCAACGCAGGACGGCATGATCAACGACCTGATCACCGAACTCGTCGGTACGCAAGAAGGTGGCGCTGGTGCTGCAGGTGGCAGCAGCGATGTCTCCTTCGACCAGTCGATCGAATTCTCGGTCAACCCGACGATCGAAATGCCGTTCACGCAGACGAACAATGCGGAGCTGCACGACGCATCAGCCGTCGATCTGGAAGGCGGCATGATGCCGGTCAACTATCCGATGCCGTTCGACAACAACGACGCGCTCTGATGTTTGGTTGAAGAATGGGGCGGCCGTACTGCACGGCCGCCCCTCCCTTCTGGTCTCCCTGTGATGCCAGAGTTGTTTTCCTCCACCGCCCATAACCGAAAGGTCGAATGCGTGGTGGATTCCGAGTTCAAAACGCGAGCGTTGTCCGACCGAAATGTTCTCACAGCACCAGATTGAGATCACCCGCCGCACACTCCTTGGGCGGCTTGCCGACCGCATTCGCCCGCGAAAACGCGACATGCGCGGGAGCGAGCGCCAGCAGACATGGAGCTTTATGCTCTGGTCGTTCGTGCTGGTCCACGTGCTCGACAAGTTTGGAATTTTTAGCAACGCAGCCCATGCGGCCAGCGACGACGTTGATGCCAGCGACGATCAAGGCGCTGGAGCCGTCGCTGCGGACGGTGACACCATTGCCGCCGATGACACGGACAATGCAGGCAATGATGAGGCGGTCCGCGCCGAAAATACCAACGATGATGCCGCTGACGACCTCGACCTCGATGCGTCCGATCTCGATGACGGTGACGATGACGCGTTTGACAGTGCGGGTGGCGCCGGAAACGATCTGAATGCGCCGAGCGTAGTCGCCGCTGGCTCCATTGGCAGCGCGGCCCCGTTGGGGAACCTCACGACCGACTTTGCGCCACTTCCGGCGATCGAGAATCTGCCACCCATCCCGGACCTCGACTTTTTTGACGGCTTCTCGGATTTTGCGACCGATCTCGGCTTTGGAGAAGGCGGCGCGGAGTTTCTCGGATTGCTCGACGCCGGTGTTCAATCAAACGTCGGGATCGCACTGAGCTTCGTGCAGAACCCGATCGTTGCTGTGGATGTCTGGAAGTCCTTGGGAAATCTCCAGCAAACGGTCGAGCCGAACGGCAATGACAGCTTCGACATCGAATGGACGATCCAGCTGAACGGCGTCATCGGCGACCACGTTTTTCAGGCGGAAAGCACCAGCGATGCGCTTGGCGAGAGTGAGACCACAGCAACGTTCCAGCACGCAGATACATCGGCGAGCCTGCAGGGCAACAGTGCCATCCTCATCGATGGCGAGGACTGGGATGATCTGCTCTGGGTGCAAGGCAACTATTACGAGTTTAACACCATCGTGCAGGTGAACGTCCTTTGGGACAACGACATCATCACTGCCGAGTTCGAGGGCGAGGCGGCAGACCATGATAGCGCCTTGGGAGAGATTCACTCCGGCGGCAACCAGCAGCACAACGCGGCAGTGATCTCCGACGTCCTGCCAGCCGGCATGGAAACGGCCTCGTCAGATGCCAGGGAGATGACTGCTGGTGAGGAAACCGCATCCGAAGCAGTGAGCCCACAAACCGATGTACCGCAGGTCGCCGCCGAGCAAACACCAGCGGTCGAAGACCCGCCAGTTGACGACGCGATCATCCTTTCGGGCGACCCCTATGACGCGTTGATCGAGCAAGCGTGTTGCGAGGCCGGACCGCCGCCACCCACCCAGCTCATTCTGGGAGATCAGGTGTCCCACAACGCCGTCGTTCAGCAAAACAGCGTCGTCGACCTCGATGTCCTGAACTACGACTTGCAGGATCTCGTTGACGGGCTTGGCATCTTCGACATTGAGGACCAGTTCGCCGACGTGTTCGGCAGCGGCCACGAACAGCACAACGACGTGCAGATCGTCCAGGAGCAGACGAACTATGCCGCTGACTGGACGGCCCAATCTTTCGCAGCCGCGCATCAAACCACGGCGATCACTACGGTCAGCGGAGACTATTACGAGTTCAACACGATCATCCAGATCAACATCATTGAAGATTCACAGGAGCTGATCTGGAGCGGAACATCAGGCGCAAGTGCCCTCTCCTCCGGCGGAAACATGCAGTTCAACACTGCCGCATTGCTCCACAACGACGCCCAGGACGAGCTGTTCGTCAACGGCAATTACACGGAGTATAATCTTGTCCTCCAGGTCAACGCGATCGAGGACAACGACACGATCGGCCAGACCAGCGCGCTGACACACACCGGGTCGCAGTCGGCCTCCGATGGCATAGGCAATGAGGCGAGTGACGGGGCAAGCGGGCTTGCAGGCGAAAGCGACACCTCGTCTCCCTTCGACTTTCATGTCCCTGACTTCACGGTCGATACCTCCGCATTGCCCGGTTACGCCTGACCCCGAACGGCAATCCGTGGCATGTGGTTTGCTTTTGACAGGCAGTCGCACGCTCGAAAGATGCGTCTCTGACTGAGGCTCGGCCACGCGCCGAACTTCACGGTGGCGCGTATCCGTTGCGTCGTTATCGCCCGGTCAAGCACAAGGCCTTTCAACAGCATGAGTAGTGATCGCGAGCCGCAAAGGGAGGCTCCTGCAATCCCCGGAGCGAGCGTCGCGAACAAGCCGTTGAGCTCATCCAACTTGGGACCAGACACGGCAGCCTCTACGCCCACGTCTCAGGCGCTGTCAGCCCCCCGCGACAAAGAGAGAACGGCCGGAGCAAGCGCGCACCTCGAACCGCTTAAAATCTGGCGCAAGGTGCTCCGCCGCAATCTGGTGTTCGTAGGTCTTTTCTCGCTCGTCATTAATCTCTTGATGCTGACGATCCCGATCTACCTGTTCCAGATCTCGGATCGGGTGCTTTCGAGCCGCAGTATCGATACGCTCGTCATGCTGACGGGCATCGCGCTCTTGTTCATCGGCGTCCTCTCCCTGCTGGACATCATGCGCAAGCGTATCCTCGGGCGCGTCGCAACCCAGGCGGGCACCATTCTTGGTGGTGCCGTTCTGGCCGGCCTGATCGATCAGGCCAAGCTGACGGATGGCGGCAACACCCAGATCCTGAAGAACCTGCACAACGTCCGTGCCTTCATCAGCGGCCCCGTGATGTTGCTGATCTTCGATGCACCGATGGCACCGCTCTATTTCCTCGCCGTCTTTCTGATCCACCCGCAGCTTGGCATGATCGCCGTGTTCTCGAGCGTGCTGCTGCTGATCATCGCGGTTCTCAACCAGAAGCTGACATCGAAGACGTTCGGTCAGGCTGGCGCATTCTCCATGCAGGCCGATGAGCAAGCCGAGGCGCTGGCGCGCAACACTCAGGTCGTTAACGCCATGGGCATGATGAACGAGGGCCTCTTGCAGTGGGGGCGTCAGCAGGCCCCGGCGCTGACCCATCAATTGAGTGCGCTCGACCGCAACTACTGGATCTCGGGCATCTCCAAGTTTGTCCGCCTCACCACACAGATCGGTATGCTGGGGTGGGGAGGTTATCTCGCACTGGTTGGCGAAGTGACGGGCGGCATGATGATCGCAGCCTCGATCATTGCCGGACGTGCTCTGCAACCGGTCGAAGGGATGATCGAAGGATGGCGCTCTTTGGTGAGCACGCGCGAGGCCTACCAGAAGGTCATCGGCGTACTCAGCGCGCTAGAGCACGAGGTCCCGCGTCTGAACCTGCCGAAGCCGGACGGTCGCCTGTCCGTCGAAAAACTTCTCTACATGCGCGCGGGCGCGAAGGACCCGGTGTTAAACGGCATCAACTTTCAGCTCGAGGCCGGGGAGTCGCTGGCCGTCATTGGACCATCCGGCTCCGGCAAATCGACGCTCGCACGCGTGCTCGTCGGCTGTCTGAAACCAACCGCCGGTGCTGTACGTCTGGACGATACCGATTTGCGCAACTGGGACCGCCGCCAGTTCGGTGAGGTCACCGGATATCTGCCGCAAGAAGTGGAGCTCTTTCCGGGGACGATTAAATCGAACATCAGCCGGATGCGCGACGACCTGCAAGATACCGCAATCTACGACGCCGCCCGCGTCACCGGCGTGCATGAGATGATCACACATCTGCCCGCAGGCTATGAGACCAAACTGGATGGCACGGGTGCGCCTCTGTCTGGTGGACAAAAGCAGCGCGTCGCTCTCGCCCGTGCGTTCCTCAACACGCCGTCGCTCGTTGTCCTCGACGAACCCAACTCGAATCTCGACGCGCAGGGCGAACAAGCGCTCACCCAGACCATCCACGCCGCCAAAGCAGCAAAGATTACCACCGTCGTGATCACGCAGAGACCTGCGCTTCTCAATGCCGTGGACAAGGTGCTGCTGCTGCGCGGGGGGCGCGTGGAGTCATTCGGCACACCACAGGAAGTGCTGCATCGCCTCGTAGCCACAGATCAGAAAACATCCCCGGCTCCACAAGCCAACGCCAACACGCCTCCAGCGGCTGGAGCAGCCTGACGGTGCAGATCTCCAGAGGATAAATCATGCTGCTTGACAATGAAGGCCTGCGGACATGGGCGCGCGACGTTCCAGCCACATCGCGCGGACCGGTTATCGCCGGTTTTTTGATCCTCATCACGTGGGCCGTCGGCTTTGGCGCGTGGGCGGTCCTCGCCCCGATTGATGGTGCCATCGTCACATCCGGCGCGTTCGTCGCAACCGGCCAGAACAAGCAGTTGCAGCATCTGGAAGGCGGCATCGTCCGCGAGATTGCCGTGCGCGAAGGCGACTTGGTCGCCCCCAATGATACGCTCGTACGCCTGGATACGACCGCGTCGCGGGCCCGCCTTCAACGCTTGCGCCTGCGGCAGTTTCGTCTCCTCGCGCTGCGCACGCGCCTCGAGGCCGAAGCAACGGGTGAGCTGGAACTGATCTGGCCAGAGTTCCATGCGACGGATGAAGAAGCGGATCTTGTTGCGGAGATCAAACGCCGCCAGAGGATCGAGTTTGACGCAAGGGCACGGCGGTTCAACGATGAAGTCGCCGTCCTTCGCCGCGAGAGTGCAGGGCTGCAGGAGAGCATCGTCGGCTACGAGGCGCTGACCGAGGCGACACGCAAGCAGATGAAGCTCTTCGAGGTCGAGCTTGCCGATAAAGGCCGCCTCCTGAGCCGCTCACTCGCACGCAAGACCGACTTCCTCGCATTGCAACGCTCACAGACCCGCCTGTCAGGCGAACTCGGACAATTGCTCAGCCGGATCGGCGATGCCCGCCAACGTATCGCGCGGGCAGATCAGCAAGTGGCGCACCTTCGCTCCTCCCTGATTCAGTCCGCTGTCGAACAGCTCCGCTCGACCGAAAGCGAGATCGACGACATCGCCGAGCAGATCAGAGCGGCCCGCGATGTCGTGAAGCGCTCAGTCGTCACCGCTCCCGTCAAAGGTGTCGTGGTCAAACTTAACGTCCACACATCCGGTGGCGTGGTCGCACCGGGCGCCGTGATCCTCGAGCTGCTCCCCGTCAACGAAAAGCTCGTCATCGAAACGCGCGTCCAGCCGAGCGACATCACCAATGTCCAGACCGGACAAAATGCGCTGGTCCGCTTGAGCGCCCTCAATCAGCGCACAACACCGATGGTCGAGGGAAAGGTGACTTATGTCTCCGCTGACGCCGTAGCGGAAAGTTCGGCACAGGCGAGCGCTCTTGCGCCGGGAGCTGGCGGATCATTCGTCGTCCGCGTCGCACTCGACGAGCGTGTCATGGCGGACGAGGTGCCGGGCTTTCAACCCACGCCGGGTATGCCCGCAGATCTTTTCATCAAGACCGGCGAGCGGACGTTCCTCGACTATCTGCTGAAGCCGATCGTCGACAGCTTTTCCCGCGCCTTCCGCGAGCAATAAAAAACTCCCCGCGCAACGAAGCGCGGGGAGCTAAATGGCTATCGGTTGTGTGCCCTGCGCCTACTTGAGAGGGACGTATTCCTCGCGATGGCCGAGCTTGATCGAAAGACCTGCGCGGACAACAAAGAAGTCATCCTCGTAATCAACACGACCTTCACATGCGACGCAGTAAGCGGGATCAAAACGATAGACGCGCTCTTCATCGCGAAGGTTCACGTACAGCCCTTCGATGCGGAGAAGAAAGCGATCGTGCATCCGCTCAACGCCAGCACCAACGGTCCAACCAAGACGCGTGTCCTTGGAGCTGTCCTCGGCAATACACACGCCGCCGCCGCAGCCCGTTGCGGTAAACCTGAAGTCGTTCTCGACTGACGCGAATGCGAGACCGCCGGTCGCGTAGAAAAGATAGTCGTCATGCGCCATGCCGAGACGTGCGCGCAGTGTTCCCCACCATGACATGTCAGAGCCGAGCGTCACCGATGCAGCGCCACCGCCGTAGTTGGCTGATTGCGTGCCGCTCGTTTCCATGCCGGCGAAGTTGATGTCGCCTTCGATACCAAAGACAAACCGATCACACTGCCAGGTTTTCCCAACGTAACCGCCACCGGTGAACCCGCTGTCGTCGTCGCTCACTCTGAAGTTGGGGTCTGTCGGAGACGTCTGATCTGAACTCAGGCGGCCATAGCCAAGCGATCCGCCGACGTACATTGCGGACCAGTGTCCGTGTCCACATCCGCCTTCGTGAAAGTCGCCACCAGCCTTGGCGCTGTCCTGTGGCGCAGCGAGAAGCGCCGCACCAACCACCATTGTTGCAAGAAGTCTCATGTCATGCCCCATCTGTGTCGAGTAAGCGTGCATGCAAGCAAGACGAGATTCATGCGTTCTTAGAACAAAGTGTTTTGTGCACTCATTGCGATTCGAGGTGGAGTGTCCATTGAATTCATCGGACGTCCTCAGCGAGCGTGTTGCAGAATTAACAATGGCCGCTCCGCCCCGTGTCGCTTGAAAGCGCAGAAGTGCAGCCACCTCTTCCGAGACCTGAGAGTTGAACAGGTGGGCTTCATCGATAGGCAGGATCTTTTCGGCGAGGCCGCGTAGCCGAACGGATCGATACCTCGATGTGAGGATAATTGTTCAGGTCCCCTTCTGTGTCAGGCAACTCTGGTTATCGCATCCAACGGAGCGCTCAAGCGAGCCGTTGACGCCGCTCAACATGAGGCGGCAATAGAGATCTCGGCGACCAATCCGGGACCATCTACAGTTGCGCGGATTGATGTGAGACGACCTGGAGGAGAGTCACGTGGGTGGACAGGGCGAAGTGCCGGTCTATGTCGATTTCCTCAATCGCATGGATATCGAAGCGCTGAATGTGTCGGACGACGAAATTCTCTCTGCCATCGAGGGTGCGCTCGACGCGCAGGGGCGAGGCGAAACGGCAATCGAACCACGTACGCACATTCATCCGCGTACCGATGTCGAAGGTCATTTCAATGTGCTGCGCGGATGGATTGGCGGCGCGATCGACGCGGCCGGGGTCAAGGTCGTGGGAGATTTCGTTCCCAACTACAAACAGGGGCGGCCATCTGAATATGGATTGCTGACATTATTCGACCCGCATATGGGAGCCCCGAAAGCGATCATCGATGCGACTGGCATCACCGAGATGCGCACCGGCGCTATTACCGCGCTTGGCGCGAAGTATCTCGCGCCGCGCGCACCACGCGTCCTCGCTCACATCGGTGCCCGTGGCACGGCCTACTGGAACGTACGTTTGCTCTGCAAGTTGTTTGATTTTGACGAGGTCCGCGTGCATTCCCGCCGCCCGGAAAGCCGGGAAGCCTTCGCTGCGCGGCTCGAGCGTGACCTCGGTCGCTCAATCACCGTGACCGACGACTGGCAGTCCTGTCTTGAAGGGGCGGACATACTGGTGGAGGCGTCGCGCTTGAGTGAACCGGCTCCGCTCTTCAAGACGGAGTGGGTGAAGCCGGGCGCACTTGTTATTCCTTATGGCACGATGTCGGCGGTGGAACTCGACCTCACCGACATCATGAGCAAGGTCGTGATGGACGACTGGGGGCAGGCGCACGGCGTGTTCGGTGCGCTGCGGGCGCATGTCGACGAGGGCAGGCTGACAGCCGATACACTTCATGCCGAGCTGGGTGAGATCGTCGCCGGGCTGAAGCCCGGGCGCGAGAACGACGACGAGACGATTCTGTTCTGGCACCGCGGTCTCTCCCTATCCGACATCGCGCTCGGCCACGCGATGCTGTCCAAGGCGAAGGCAATGGGCATCGGCCAGCGGCTACGGTTTTTCTGATGATGCACATCGACGGCTCTCGCATTACGCTCCCCGCATTCGCTGCTGCGATCGAAACTGCGGTGCCACTTGAGATCTGCGCGAAAACCCGTGAACGAGTTGCAGCCGCACACGCTTTCGTCGATGTGGTCGCGGCGGGACCTGAACCCGTTTACGGCCTCAATACAGGCCTTGGTGCCCGGCTCGATCAACGCATTCCCCCGGAAGACATAGGCGCCTTCCAGAGCCAGATCATTCAAGGCCGGGCCGTCGCCTGCGGGGACCCTCTCCCAGAGGAGACGGGGCGCGGCGTTCTGCTCTCGCGGATCGTCACCGCAGCGCTCGGCTGCAGTGGGATGAGCGGTGGCATCTTCGACAATCCGGAGCGATACACAGCGACCAGATAATC